>DDSL01000129.1 GCA_002343825.1 Chthonomonas sp. UBA2391 | reverse complement strand
CCCCTAACCCCTAACCCCTACCCCAGGCCGAGGTGTTGGCGGACCCAGGATCCGATCACTCCCAGGCCGGGGTGGTCGGGTTGGGGTCCCCTCAACGAACCCCCGACGATGGTGACGGGGCTGAACTCTCGGGTGTGGNNTCGTTTCCGTGGTCGGCGGTGAGGATGAGGAGATCTTGGGGCTGGAGTTTGGCGAGGATTTGACCGAGGATTTGGTCGAACTCTTCTAGGCATTTGCCGAACCCGATGGGGTCATTGCGGTGTCCGAAGAGCATATCGAAATCCTCGAAATTGGCGAAGATGAACTGGGCATCGGAGGCCATGGCTTGGGCGAGCATCTGGGCGTGTTGGGGGTTGCTCTGGGTTCGGGGTACGGCCCGGAATCCTCGGCTGGCGAAGAGCTCGGGGATGACGCCGATGCCGAAGACATCGCCGATTTGATCGACATCATTGGGGGGTGGGATAACGGGGAAATCCTTGCGCCGTTCGGTCCTTTTGTAGTCCCCTGGGGAGCCGAGGAAGGGTCGGGCGATGACTCTTTGGACGTTGTGGGGTTGGACGAGCATTTCTCTGGCGGTTTGGCAGATGGCATAGAGCTCGTCGGTGGGGATGACCTCCTCGTGCGCGGCGACCTGGAAGACGGAATCGGCGCTGGTGTAGAGGATGGGATCTCCGGTGGCTTGGTGTTGGGGTCCGAGTTCGGCGAGGATGGCGGTCCCGCTGGCGGGTTTGTTTCCGAGGACTTTTCGCCCGATCTTGCTTTCGAAGGCTTGGACGACCTCTTCGGGGAATCCGCTGGGATAGGTCGGGAAGGGTTTTGTGATGGGGATTCCCATCATCTCCCAGTGTCCGGTGACGCTATCTTTGCCTTGATTGAGGGGTTGGAGCCTTCCATAGGCGGCGGCGGGGTCGGGTGCGTTTCCGGTCTCGATTCCGACGGTTCGCCACCATCCGAGTCGGTCGAGGTTGGGGGTGATGAGTCCCTGGTTGGCGTGCCAGACATTGAGGAGTGTGTTGGGGCTGTGGGGGTCGTTGAATTCGGCGGCATCGGGGGCGGCTCCGGCTCCGCACCCATCGAGGACGAGGACGATGGCTCGGGGTTGCATTAGGCTTGCTCCTGGGCGAGGCCGAAGTGTCGGGCATAGCGGCGGAAGAGGTTGTGGGCGGCGGGGTAGCAGCTATGGGGCGACATGAAGTGGCTGAATTCGAAGGTGATGATCTTTTCGGCGACTTGGCTTGCGGTTTCGAGTTTGAAGCGTAGGTATCGCCAGTCGGCAGGGGGAAACTTGATGGGCATATCGCGGTCGAAGCATTCGAGGTTGCTCCAGATGGTGATGCCGTGCTTGCGTCCGAGTTCTCCGATGCCCTCGACAAATCGGGGGAGTTCTTGGTAATGGACTTGGCCATCTTGGAAGGCGCAGAAGTCGATGTTGTGGGCGGTCTCGGCAAAGACTCGGTCCCAGTGCTCGAAGCTCTCGTCGAGGGTGAGGGCGTTTTCGCCGAGTTGCTTGGCCCCTTGGGGGTAGGGCGAGATCAAGACGGGGACATCGCGAAGCTCTTTGCAAAATCCGCCGATGTGGTTGAAGAGCTCGATGATGTGGACGTCGTTGCGCCCGGTCTCGTGGCTGAGGTACCAGCCGGCGAAGCTGGGGTGGTGGCCATAGCGCTCGATCGCTTCTTCGAGGAAGGGTTTGTTGATCTCGACCTCCTTCCACCAGCTTCTTCGCCACCAGTGGAAGCCAGAGTCGTAGGTTCCGAAGAAGACCTTGATCCCAAATTCATCGGCGAGGGAGTAGAAGATCTCCCCAATGTCCTCATAGACGGGTAGCAGATCAGGGAGGGAGTTGGCCGGAAAGATGCACTTGTTTTGGTATCCGGCCCGGATGATGATGACGGTGTCGATGCCGATTCTCTGGAAGAGTTCGAACTCTTTGCGCCACTCGGGTTCGCCCCAGTTTTGGCTTGGGATATCGTGGGTGATTTCGTCGAGGAAGGTTCCGGAGATGCGTAAGGTTGTCATGCGGAGCGCATGAAGATTGTAGACGGTCTTGATGGGACAGGTCTTTTGGGGCCTATCCCATCAGACCCAATCGGTTCGGGCTGAGGCCCCCGAACACGGATTCCATCTCTCGGAACCCGAGCCCTCGTTCTAGCACCTCGGCCAAAACGGTCCGGTAGTCGTTGGCCACCCGGAGGTCGCCCACGGCGTCGAGGTCTTGCGGGCGCAGACCCGGCCAAGCGCCGTGGACCCGGCCACCTTGGACCCCCTTGCCCATGACCATCATCACCGATCCTCGGCCGTGGTCGGTGCCGAGAGCGACATTCTCGTGCAATCGGCGTCCGAATTCGGTCTGCAGTACGACCGTCACCCGTTCTCGGTCGGGACCGAGATCGCGCCAGAAAGCGGCGAGGCTCTTGGCCACGTCTTCGATCAGGCCGCTGAACCAACCGTCGGTCGAACCTTGAGCAACGTGGGTATCCCAGTTTCCCTTGTCGAGGCAGGCGATCTCTAGGCCGATCTCGCTCCGGACCAGCGCCGCAACTTGCCGCAACCCCTCTCCCAGCTCGGAGTCCGGATAGCCCCTTCTTTCTGCTCCCACGTCCACGTTCTTCAGCCGATCGAGGGCCGAGAAAAGTCGCGTCCCCACGGCACCGATCGGGTCGCCGCTTGCGGCAGCGTACTTGGCTTGCAGGCGTCGGATTTGATCTGGGTGTTCGGTCTGCACTCTCAGTTCGGCTAAAGATTGAATCGGGATCGAACTGCTGCCGGCCAGCGAATCGGGCAACAATCCGCCGATCGCGACGGCCCGCAAGGGCGAATCGGAATCGGTCGCGGCGAGGTACTGTGCCAACCAGCCGCCAAGGCGTCCTTCGCGAGGGTCGAAGAGGCCACGCTCCATCAGGTTCATCGCCTCGAAATGGCTACGGGTTTGGTCGCCCGAACCACAAGCATGGACAAATGCAATCTCGGGAAGGTGATCCGTCAGCGGAGCCATCGCCGGATGCAACTGGAACCGGCTATCCAGCTTAAGCCCCCTTTTCGCATCAACGGCTACGGTTGGACGCTCACGATAGTAAGCCTCCTCAAACGCGGGGATGATCCAGTTGAGTCCGTCGGCACCGCCTCGCAAGAAGACGACAACCAAGATCTGGTTGGGCTTGGGCTTGTCTTTCACCAAGATCTGCCCCAGTGCGCTGGGCCCCATCGCGGCCGCAAGCAATCCAGCCGAGGTGAGCCCGAGGAAGCGACGTCGGCTGAGAGAGTTTTCGCAAAGGTTCCAGTTATTCATCTTCAGGTCCATTGGAATTCAGGGGCGGCGAGGGCGAGGGCGGTGGATTGATCGCTGCTGAGATTCGGTTCGCGACCAGCGGGCGGCAGGTTGGCCTCATGCCCCGACCGCGAATCAGACGTGAGAAACTTGGCGAGCTCTTCCCCACTGAGCCCGGTTGCTTTGGCGAGTCCCGCCCAGGCGATCCCAGTGCCCAGGATGCGACCCTCGCAGAGAGCGAGGAGGAAGTTCCACCGAGGCAGAAGGGCACCTTCCCAAGACACCTGGTCGATGGGGAATCCATCGGGCATCGGCCACAGGTGGAGCGGTTGGCGCATCGCCGCGAGTTGGGCGATCAGGGCTGGGTGCGCGTCAGTCTCGGCCCCGGTGACCCTGAGGGCGCTCACCATCAGGTCGAACGGCCTCTTCAGGCGTCGGTGCTGCGGGTCCGTAAAGTCCGGGCGGCCTAAAATCGCCCGAAGAAGGGGTGAGATCGCGCCTTGTTCATCGAGATAGATTTGCTGAATCCGCGCGATCTCCGACTCGGTGGTGGGCAGGCCAAAGAACGCGAGCAGCTTACGGCTCAGATGCCTTGCGGTGGAAGGGTGCATGGCCAGGATCTGGAGGACTCTTTCTCCATCCCGCTCTCCACCCCCAGCGGGGATCTTGATCCCGAGGACCTTCTTGGCCCCATCATCGTGGAGGGCTGGATCAAACCGGAACCCGCCCTTGCGCCGTAGAAATCGCTCTTCGATGGTCCAGCCGGTAAAGCACCGAGCCACTTCTTGGACGTCGCGCTGGGTGTAGCCTCCATCAACCCCCAGGCTGTGGAGCTCCATGATCTCGCGGGCGTAGTTTTCGTTCGGAGCACCCCGCTTGTTGCCCGCATTATCCAGATAAGTCAGCATCGCCGGGCTGCGGGCACTGGCACGAAGCATCTCAGGGAACGATCCTAAGGCATGACTGCGGATGACCGAGTCATTGTCCGCTGCCATTAGGTAGGGGCCGAGTCCCTTCTTCGCGTAGATGTTGAAGTGGTTGCTCCAAAAGTCCACCATTCGCTCGCGCAATTGGTTTGGGCTATAGACCGCCCGCAGGATCGCGGCGCGCTG
The DNA here is from genome assembly GCA_002343825.1 of Chthonomonas sp. UBA2391. Taxonomy (GTDB): domain Bacteria; phylum Armatimonadota; class Fimbriimonadia; order Fimbriimonadales; family Fimbriimonadaceae; genus UBA2391. The sequence goes on along the minus strand of DDSL01000129.1, from coordinate 408 downwards.
CATTTGGGTGATCACAAAATCTTGGGGCAGGTCCTGGAGTTCCATGCCGTCCATCCGCAGGACATCCAGCCGGTGGAGCTTAGCCTTGAGCCAAAGGGGTTCTTCTTCGCGAGCCGCGAGTTGGGCATCGATCCATTCCGCCTTCCCAGTCTCGCGCAGACGCTGGAGGTCTCCGGGGCGGGGACCAAAAGCGGCCCGGGTCAGGAACCGGTGCTCCTCGGCAAGGTCGTTGGTTTCGACTTTCTCGGGGAGTTGGCTCTGGGCAAGCTTTCCGCACCCAGCCAGGACCACCCCGGCCGCAGCCGCGGCCCCTAGGGCGATGGATTGAGATGAGCGAGAGGTCATGGGGTCACTCAAAGGGATTGGGGGGTGCGATTTTCCGCCGCATCGGGGCAGAGGCCCCGGGGC
>DDSL01000147.1 GCA_002343825.1 Chthonomonas sp. UBA2391 | reverse complement strand
GCGCGGCATCGGGCCGGGTCGGCGGTCCGCCGGTAAAAAAGATGCTGCGAGGCCTGCGCGTTAGGGCAAGGTGATCCGAACGGCTCGACTAAAGTTCGCTCCCGACATCGATCCGCCGAACCTGAGTTGAACCGCCCTGCCACCAGGTCCAGGATTGGGGAATCTCAACCTAACCGTCGCTGTCTGGCCGACTTGGATGTTGGTCACCGCGAGGGGAAGCCCGGTCGAAGTGTTGATCCCCGCGAGGCTGGCCGATGTGATCGAGACTCCTGTAGCTGCGGCGGTGCCATCGTTCTTGAGATTGAGGGTCACCTCGACGCTGCCATCGCCGTTGCGAGCGGCCGTCTGGGTCGAGTTGAGGATCGGGACCCCAATCACGAGCCGTACCTCGTTGGAGAGTAACGTCCCACGCTTGACTCGCACCCTGGCTTGGCGTTGACTGATCAGAAGGGAAGCCGGAACCGTGGCACGGAGCTCGCTGGTCGACTGAATGGACGTCGCAATCTCGGTGCCATCAATCGTCACCACTGAGCCCTCCCCAAAGTTCTGGCCGGAGATTCGGAGCAAGACGGGTCCAGAACCAGGCGCGACTGTCGCCGGTGTCATCGCCCGAATTCTGGGTGCGGGCAGGTTGCCGACAAAGGTCGTGGTATCCGGCTGGGTCTTCAGTCGTTCGGTGTTGCCACTTTCATCGCTTGCCACCGAGAAGAAGCCATAGGACTTTCCGACCTTGCCCTGGAAGGTGGCCGAGGTTTCATCGGTGCCTTGAATCCAAACCGTAAACGGTCCGCCGTCCTCGCTGACGTAGATGTCGTAGGTATCGACACCGCTACCGCCGGAGTCGTCGCTACCGGACCAACTGACGGCAAAGCTGGAAGAGCCGGTCGTTGGCGGAAGTGGGGTGATGAGGCTGACCGGTCGGTTGGCATCGACCCCACTGGTGACCCGAGGAGTCACAATCGGCGGCTGGTTGTCAAAGACGATGCTAGCCTGGTTTCCGATGATCGTTCCGGTGCCGACGCCGGCCCGTGGTCGAACGCTGAAGACAACATAACCTTGGCCCCGCCCGCTACCGTTCTCGGGCTGTAGAAGGCCCAGAAGACTGCTATTGGGAGGCTCGCCGGTTTGTGGGTCGATGGCTTGGATATCCCACCGGATGAGAGCCCGAGCCGTATCGACAAAGGCGGTGACATCGGCCAAAAGGTTGCCCTGCGAAGCAGGAAGTTGAACCCGTCGGGTGAAAAAGGCTGTGTTGGTCGGCAGGTTGATCGTCGTCTCGCCGAACGAAATGGCTGAGAGTCGGACGGTGCGAGGATCGAGGCTTCCTTCGAGTTGGTCTTCGATCACGACCCGGGAAGCAGCCCCGGCGGCAGTTGGCAGATTCTCAAAGTTGATGCGATAGGTCCAAGGCTCGGTGGCGCCCGTCAGACCGGTGCCCTTCTTGCGTCCTGGCTTTTGCTTGTCGTTCGGATCGAACGGAGCCGCGGGACGACGTTCGAGGACGAAAGTGCAACGGGCCGGCTGGAGTCGACCAAAGCGCTCGAGAAGTTCACCGACCGTCGAGAACTTTCCTAGAGGTTCTTCGGACTCGTCGCTCAGAGCTCGCAGTGCCCATTCGAAGACCGAGCCCATGACCTCAGGGCCAAGCCAGGCCACTCCACCTTGCAGTCGCTCGACCGCAGCCGGCAACCATCGGGAGAGGTACTCGTTAACCCGGTCGCCTTCGAAGTTCATCAGCCAGCTACCCGCTCCGCCGACAGGGACGTTTGCCAGGTCTTCGGCTTCGAAATAGCCTTGAGCGACGAGGGTTTCTCGTACTGAATTCCAGAAGGTGGACGGGCTGCTGGCGACCGAGGCGAGGAACTCGGGCACTCTGTTTTCGGACACCATCTGCTGCCGAATGAGCTCGGCGGCATAGGCGGCTCGCTGGGCCGCCTCGGCTCGGGTGCCGGAATAGAGCACCGTCACCACCGGGTACGGGTTGGCTGTGTATCCACGGGTGGTCACGGGCAGGTTGATCAGTTCGCCGACCTCGAGATCGCGCAGGACCACATGTCCGACGTTGGTCGATCCGAACTTCTCTGAGAGTGGATTCACGACACCCAAATCGAGACCAGGGAATTGGCTGCGACGCGGGAGGAACCGATCATCCAGGTTGAAGGTCATTTCGAGGCCCTGGCCTGCTCCGATCGCCACCACGGTGTACGGAACGTCGACGTTCCCAATGTTTCGGATCGCCAATCCGATGTTATCGATGCGGAAGACGCTCGGCGGATCAATGGTCCGGGCCGTCACGCATCCAAGCGGGGCCGTTGCCTGGACGAGCCTGAGCGGTTCGGGAGCCGTCGTCTCGCCCGAGTCAGGGTTGATCAGGACTACCGTATAGTTGCCCAATGGGGCTCGGTCGAGCACAAATCGTGCCTTGGCCAAGCTGGGATCCAGAACGGTCACCCGATCGGAGCGAAGCGTCGTCGGGCCGCGGAGCTCGACCCGAGCACCGGGGCGGAACTGACCGCCCGAGATGGTCACCGTGACCTGCCCAGTCGAGCCCGCCTCACCGGGGCCAATGCCGGTGATCGAGAACGGAATCACCTCGGCCTTGATCCGCATCGGCGCGGGGCCACCACCGGTGACGAACGTCCCCCGAGCCATCGCATAAAGGAAGCCTTCCAGCGTCTGAGGAACAACAACCGATTGGTCCGGGAAGAAGGGCAAACCGCTGAATTCGAAGTTAGAAGCCGAGGCAAGGTCCGACCGGCGGACGAAGAGATCGTTCCAGTCGTCCACTTGGCTTCCGTCGAGGTCCCATCGCACCGATTCTCCAGCGGGAGTCTCGGCCCGGAAGTACTTCGACTGGCTCTGGCGCAGCGAGCTATCGAACCACTGGCCAAGGGTCAAAGTGGTGATCGTAACCGGACGGGCCTCCGAACTCGCGCCGATGTTATTCGACTCGTTGCGCTCGCGGACCCGGTTGCGGGCATCCGTCCGGACGATGACATAGTAGTTGCCGGGTTCGACGGCGGGGATATCGGCCTGAAGTGTTCCGGTGTATTCCTCTGAACCTCCGAGTCCTCCTTCGCGATCCTTACGCCCGACGACGACATCGTCGATATCCCACTGTTCGTCCTTCGAAAGGTAGATCGTATCGACCCAAGCCCCGACGATTGTCCGGGCTTCGGCGTTTCGGATCACCCACGAGAAGGATGCCGTCTCGCCAAGGCTGGCCCCGGCCGGTAGCGGCTCCACGCTCTTCACGGTGAGGTCGACGGGCGGCGGCGGCAACACAAGGGTCGTTCGAGAATTGACGCCGAGATTGTTCGTTTCATCGGCCTCGGGAACGAGCAACGTCGCATCCGTCTGAACGATGAGGAAGTAGCGGCCGCTAAGATTGGTCGGGATCGGGACACTCTGGTTGAAGGTGTAGCTACCCTGGGGCGCAAGCGAGCCGGTCCGTGGAATCTCAGCGAGCAAGGCATCGCTGCTATCGAGATCGAGGTCCTTGCTGAGGAAGACGCGGTCGCGCCATCCCTCAGAGAAGGTCACTTGGGTGCCCTTGTTCTGGACGGTGAAGACGAGCTGCGCGGTTTGTCCGCCCGTGACTTCCTCGGGGAAGTCAATTTCGGTCACCTGCAGATCTGCTTGCGGGGCAGCGATGGTGATGGCTCGGGAAACGAAGTTGTTTGTTTCGCGACCGTCCTCAAAGATGTAGTCGAAGGCATCGGTTACGGCGATCAGGTGATAGTTGCCCGGAGTGAGGGTGGCCGGGATCGAACCGCGGAACTCGTCCGCCAGAGTCGCCCCCGTCGCGAGGCTCGCACTCCGACCAATTTGCGCCAGCGGACGGTCGTCCTGAGACGGTTGATCGTCCGCTGAGAGAAGCAGTCGGTCAACCCAGTTCCCAAGCACGATGTCGTCGGGTCCGTCATTGCGAAGGGTAAACGGCAGCTGGAAGGGTTCGCCTACTGTGAGCTGGCTGGTGCCGGCAAAGGCCGCCATCACCAAGTCCGGCTTCGGTCGGTCATCCTCATTGGGCAAACCTTCGATGCGGATCTGGCCGACGACAAAGACATTGTCCGCTTCCTTGCCACATTCATCCTCCTGATTGAGAATGTCGGTGGCGAAGATCAGGAAGTAGTCACCTGAAGCTGATGCAGGCAATCGAACGGAGGTCGAATTGGAATAGCTCGTATTCGGCTGCATCCGACCCGAGTGTCCGAGCGGCGTGATCAGCTGGGCACCAGTCAGCGAGGTCGTGCGGCTCAGATAGAAGCCGTCAGACCAGGTTGTCCCCTGAGTCGGTCCAGGGCCCAGGTTCTCGACACGATAGCTGACAGCAATGGGCGAACCAGCCTTGCCGGCGGTCGGCCCCGATGCCGTTCGAGCGATCAGGTTCGCTTCGTTCGCCGTGATGTCGATGGCAAATGCCGGGGTGACGTTATTGTTGGCATCGGACTCGAGAACCGAGTCATAAAGGTCGGCTCGGGCGAAGAGATAGTATCGGCCGGCCTCGCAAGTGGGAAGCAAGACGCTGAGGCTCTTCGTGTAAGGTGCGCCACCCTCAAGAGGTCCCTTGATCTCGGTCGAGGTGAGGAGCCGATCGTCAGGCGAAAGCGATGCGTCAGAGCTCAGGTAGATGCCATCCCACCAAGAACCGCTCGCGGTAAAGGCGCTATCGTTCTCAATCGTCCAAGACACGGAGATGTTGGTGGCCGATTTGGCTGTTGTCGGGCCAGTGATCGACACCCCCTTCAGGTCGGGCGGGGTGGAGAGAACGTTGAGCTTCTTCGGACCGAAGCTGTCCCTCGAAACGGCCCAGTTGTTGCCCTCTTGGGTGTATTCGAAGACGTTGTTGCTACTGTCGGTGAGGACGATGACAAAGTATTCGCCCGAGGCTGTGCGCGGGATCCGTGGATCGACATTGACGGCTTCCGTTTGGCCTGGGAGCAGGTTGCCCGACCGGTATCGCGAGGCAATGGGGAGGTCCTGGGCATCAAGAACGGTGTCTCGGGACAGATAGACCGTTTCCGTCCAGTTTCGCTCGTTAGGCGGGATCGGCGAGGTTCCCTGGTTTGCGATTTGGTAGGAGAGCGGGAAAGTGAGATCGGCGAACGCCTGATCGGGGATCCGCACAAGGTCGGTCACCAGATCGGGGAATTCGGCCTGGGTCAGTGTGATCGGTCGCGAGAGGACGTTGTTCGCTTCGTTCGCCTCGGCCAGGCGGTTGCGTTCGTTGGCTCGATCGCCATCGGCCTGGACCAGCAGATTGTAAGTGCCAGTGAGTCCCCGCGGAATCTGAATCAGCGTTCGATTGACATAACCTTCGGTCGGGTCAAGGTACGTCAAGTTGACGGTGCCCAACTTGACGTCATCGGTCCCGATCAATTGATCCTGACTCAGGTAGATGAAGTCAAACCATTCGTCGGTCTCGGTGGAGAAGGCGCCGATGTTTTCGACTCGCCATTGGACCTCGATGATCGATCCCCACTTGGTGCTGGCGGGGGCCTGGATTTGAGTTACGACGAGGTCGGGCAGGGGTTGCCGGATCACCTGGATCGGGACCGTTCGGGAGTTGTTTTGCTCACCCTGAACTTCGTCCACGAGATTGGTGGCATCGGCCGTGACGGTCAGGTAGTAAGTGCCCGATTCGGGGATCACTTCGAGCGGGATGCGCAGGACTTGGCCTCGGTCGGCACTGCCACCAGCGGGCAGGGTCACGCTATAGAAGTAGGTACCGAGAGTCGTTGCCCCTTCGCCGCTTGGGAATCGGGAGATCGAGATCCGGTCGGCGCTTGGATTTGCAGGAAGCTGGCCCTGGTTGCGGGTGGTCCACCGAATGTCAAATTCGGCGTTGGTCGAAACCTGGGCCGGAACGTTCACCGACGGGACGACGAGGTCCGCAGTAGGTTCGAGCTCGACGTCGATCGGAACGATCAGCTGGTTGTTGGCTTCTGCCGAGCCTTCGGGAACGAAGTTGAACTCATCGGTCAAGAAGACGAGGTAGTAGCGGCCCGGAGCAGTCTCCATGGGGAAGCTGAACGAGAAGCTGTACGCCTGACTCTGACCGGTATCAAGCGCTCCAGCAGAGTTCAGACGTCGGATCAAGGTAGGTCCGCTTCCGTCTGCACTACGGCTGAACGAGACCTGGGTGATCCAAGATTGGGCTGTCTTGCCCGGACCCGAGTTGAGGTCCTTGAACTGGATGTTGAAGTTCTGCCGGGTCTTGACCTTGGCCGGCGCGACGACGTCGGTGGGCTGGAGATCCGGCCCGGCGATGGTGATCGGGAAGATCCGAGTGTTGTTGCTCTCACTTGACTCGCTGATCGAGCCTTGGGCATCGGTGGTGAGAACCAGATAGGCGGTGCCAGGCACCAGATTGGCTGGGAGCGTAACCTCCAGCGACTGGACGAGCGTGGCCCCCGGCTCCATCCGCGTGTTGACGCTCAAGTTGCCAAGGATCGTAGCAAATGCTCCATCGGCGAAAGACGAAATCGCAACTCGGGTGCTGTGCCCCGCCGCGGCGCCGCCCCGGCCTTCGTTGGTGATTCGCCATTCGAGCACGTTGCTCACCCCTGTCCGAGCCGATGCCGAGACCAACGAGGAGGGAAGCAGGTCGGGCGAGAGGATCGTGACGGCTGCAAGCGCGCGGTTATTGTTCTCGTTCGACTCGGTGACCGCGCCCGCGCTATCGACGTCGATAACCCACTGACCCGTGGCGAAGTTGATGCCACTTGGGACGGTCACAGTCGTCGAATCGACTCGACTTTGCCCACCGGTGATCGCGGCGATATCCACTGTCTTGACCACGACCCCGCCCGATCCGTCGGCGTTGGGCGAAATCCGGATCTCGGCCTTGGTTGCAGGGAGGTTCTGGCTTCCGAGGTTCAAAGTGGTCCAGCGAAGCTCGTACTCGCGCCCAATCTCGGCTTCGGCCGGGGCGACCAAGGTATTGACGGATAGGTCCGCCGGATCGGGGAGGAAGATCTCAGCCGTGGGGAACTCGGCCTCGTTGCCGGCCCGGTCGACGGCGATGAGAATGAACTGGTAGGACCGGCCGGTCGCGAGCCCGCTGACGTTGATGACGTGGTTGACCTGCTGGGAGGTTCCGACTACGGTGTTTCCGCCAACGATCTGGAGGGAGCCATCGGCCGGTTCGCTGGTGGTAAAGCTGACCCGAATGGTGGGGTAGGGCGAGATCTCAAGCGCAACGTTGCTGAAGGTCGGCGGCGTGTTGTCCACCACCAAATTGACCCGGGCGGGAGTCGGATCGACGTTGTCGGCCGTGTCAATCGCACGGACCTCAAAGCTCGCGGCGCCTTCGGGCAAGGTGAGTTCGACGCTGGTGTCGTTCGTCGGGATCCAGTTTCCGGTGGTTCGGTACTCGTATCGCAGGCTTCCGGTTGCGGTCTGGTTGTCGCTACCGGTCCATTCGAACCGCACGGGGTTCTTGCGGAACGAGTTATTTGGAGGGGTAGTGATCTCGGTGTCCGGAGCTTCGTTATCGGGCGGCGCAGAGGCTCCATCAACGGTTCCGATCGTGAATTCGCCATCGAGGAAGGCGATGCGACCATTCGCCGAAGAGACCAGCTGGCGCAGGTCGGTTCCCGAGTAGTAGAGATCGTCGATGCCGCGCGTCGGGTCGATCACGCGCAAGGCCCCGGAGGTCGTTTGGCCACCGGCATAGAACTGCGTCGGAGCCGACCAAGTCAACGACTTGAGGTTGGGCAGACCAAACTTGGCCGGGAAGGTCTGAACCACGGTTGCCAGGGCGACGTTGACCAATCGAATCGATCCATCGGAATAGGCCACCGCGACCTGGGTGCCGTCGGGCGAGATGTCGCAGGCGACCGCTCCACCAGGGATCGCGATATTGGTCTGGACCTCGCTTTCGGTATTGATCACGCTGAGCGCGGAGGTCGTGCCCGGATCCAATACGGCCAGCCACCGCCGGTTCGGGCTGATCGCGAGGACCTCGCCACCCGGAACGCTCCAAGTCTTGTTGACCGTACTCGTGAAGTCATCGGGATGGCGAACAACGTTGCCGCCCGCGATGAGAATCAAGGGCCGACTTAAGGCGTCGGTCTCAATGTCCAAAATTGACCCTTGAGTATTGACCGAACCGAGATTCTGCCCGGTCGATGCATTCATTCGCCCGAACCTTGCCCCTCGACCAAAGATGATTCGGGAGCTGTTGCCAGCGAGGAAGGTGATGGGACCAGCAGGGAGGCTGGGTTCCAGCCTACTTTGGAGGACTCCGTCTCCGGCCCTCCAAATGCGGATATAGCCGGAAGTAAACGATGGGCCTTCTCCGGTAATGGTCGCCAAGAAGCCTCCATCATCGGAGAGGGCGAGGTCTCGGACGGGGCCGTGGACCTCACGCCGGTCAGAAATTCCCGACGTCGTCACGCGGAAGGATCCGTGCCGCTGGGTTGTGATCCAGGCGTTATCCCCTTGGAACGAGAGGCCCGTGATTTCACCAGGTGTGCCGGGCAGCAGCAGTTCAGACGATACCGATGGGCTCGTGACGAGACTGAGATCGTTGCTCCTGAGCAGATAACCAACCCGATCTGTCGAGCCAGCCAAGACCCGGGTCGGATTTGTGGCCAAAGTGCCGTTTACCCCCGCGAAGGATGCACTCTGGCGGACCAGCGTCCCGTTCAGATCATAGACCCGCACCTGGTTGTCGCCCGCACTGCCACCGCCTGAGGTGAGGAACTGATTGCTACCGAAGGCGATGACGCCCCGACCTGTAAGGGTGCCTGCTGCCGCGCCGGTGACTTCATCGAACAGCGAAATTAGGCCGGTTGACCGGACCACAGCGAGCCGGCCGCCGTTGGCCGCGACCCCCGTATTCGAACCATCGGTGACGTCCAGCTTGCGCAGCAAGACCCCGCTGAGATCGAAGGTGCTGATGAAGCGCAGAGCCCCAGAGACATGAACCGCAGTCTGGTCGGAACTAAGGGCGAGCCCCGTGACCCGGTCACCGTGGCCGGACCACATCTCTCGAGGGCCGGGTTGACCGGCAGTTGCCTTAAAGACCCCACCGTTGAACGTTCCGTACAGGAAGTCCGAGTTATTGATCCAAAGAACAGAGAGGACGGGTGAGCCATCGCCCGGGTAATAGGCCTCTGGGTTCCCGCTGGTCGCATCGCGAAGGATCACGAACGAGCCCTTGGCTTCGATAACGTCGGTTCCGTTCGCGTTGACCGCGATGTCTTCGCCGGTGGAGCTTTCGAGCCAGTTGGGCGAATCGGCCACGAGCACCCGCATGGCCCAGTTGGAGGTAAAGATGTTGTTCGACTCGTCGCGCTCGCTAATTGCGCTCTCGCTATCGACCTGCACCCTGAGGATCCAATCAACCGCTCCGGTCAGGTTGGTGAAGTCGGTCAAGAAGGGAACGTTGACCGTTTCGCCGGGCGAGAGTTCCTCGGTAACGGTCTGATCGTCCAAAACGATCTCGATGCCCCCGCCGACCAGCGCGATCAGCTTGACGCGGAAGGGCTGGCTCACCGTACCCGGGCCAGCATTGCGCACCGATCCGGTGAGAATCGTATCAAGGCCCGAGGCGGCCGTCGCGATCGGTCCAGCGAGGGGCTCAGCCACAAGGTCGGGACGGCTTTCGACGGTGATCGTGATCGGGAGCGTTGTGAGGTTGTCCGCTTCGTTCGATTCGGCGACGGTGTTGGACTGGTCGGCGACCCACAGCAGGTAGTAGGTTCCGGTCGAGGTGGCGTAGCCGGTTGGGATCGTCACCTGATAGGGGCGACTGAAAACGCCACCAGCGGCCAGATTTTGGCTGATCGCCGAAGAGCCAAGCTCGATGTCGTCCCCGATTTGCGCGTCCCGAGAAAGGTAGAGCTTATCGGTCCACGGTGCGACGGCCCCCACGGTGCCGGAGTTCTGCCCGTTGACGATCACGTTGACCTGCTGCCCGGGGGTGAGAGAGGTGGGGTTCGCCGCAATATTCAGCGGGCGAAGATTGGGCAGAGCCACCCGACCTGCAAATCCGCCAAGAGTGGTAGGACCGTCAACTGTGAGAGATTCATTGACCGCAATCCCAAAGGGTCCGGCGTCGCCCAACTCGTGTATCTTGTCCGTGTTCAGTCCCCGGACAAAAAGGCGATTATCGATGAATTCGAGGTCGGCCCAAGTCCCATAGAGTCCCCGAGAGAAGCCACTTCGGGCTTGGTTCGGGACCGGGTCACCGGTATAGACTTCATTAAGTCCGGTAGTTGCCGGTTCGGTGATGTTGACCGCGAAATGCGTCGTTTCCGAACTCGCCGATCCTTCGAACTCGATGTCGGCACCGGCCGACTGCCCGACCTCGGTGACCGATTGGGAGACCAGATCCAGCGTTCCCCAGCGGTTGGCCGTGTTGTTCCCGACGCTGAAGCCCACGTAGACCGTCGTTCCTCGCACCGAAAGGGCCTTGATCCGCGGGACCGGGTTGCCATTGAATCGCGGCGTCCCGAGGATCGTCAGAGCCCCGGTTTCGGGGTTGATCTCGCCGAAGTAGTTGGTCGTCCCCTCAAAGCCATAGAACAAGAGTCGATTGCCGAGGAAGGCCAGTTCACTGACCGTGACCGTAGAGTTCAGAGGTCCAACCGTGCTGCCGACCCCTTGCGGCGAGTGGCGGATAAGGGTTCGAGCGGTGTTGTCGACGGCGAAGAATTCAACCGGCTGCGGGGGAAGGATCGAGGTGAAGACGCTGACCTCGCGGCTGATGGCGTCGGTAACTCGGTTGTCGACGAACCCGGCTTGCTCGAAGACGCTGAATTCACGGCTGATGGCGTCGGTGACTCGATTGTCGACAAACCCGGCTTGCTCAAAGACGCTGACCTCGCGACTGATGGCGTCAGTTGCGTCGTTGACGATGATCGTCTCGGGGCGATAGAGCGTCAGCTCTCGGCTGATGGCATCGGTGGCCGGAACGACGCTTGCCGTGATGGGCCGGTAAAGCGTGATCTCCCGGCTGATCGCGTCCGTCGCGAGAACGGCGGCGCTGGTCTCGGGCCGATAGAGGGTGATCTCCCGGCTGATCGCGTCGGTTTGGGGGCTGACGAGGATCGTTTCGGGGCGGAAGAGTGAGAACTCGCGTCCGATTGCATCGGTCTGAGGAACGATCGACGCCGTGAACGGCCGAGCGATGGAGATTTCTCGGCCGATGGCATCGGTCTGGAGCACGAAGGATCCGGTCAGCGGGCGCGAAATCGAGATCTCTCTTCCGATGGCATCGGTCGGCTCGACCAAGATCACGGTCTCGGGCCGGAAAATCGAGATCTCCCGTCCGATGGCATCGTTTTGCTGGGCCTCTTGGCCGAGGAGAAGGCGCGAGAGGGAAGAGAGCGGATTGAACTGCAGCAGGGGCCGCGTCGCCAGGGCCTGGATCCCGGTCATCCGGGAGACCGAGCCGAGCCCCACCCGGCCAAAAGCGCCGACCCAGCACAGCAAGAAGATCCCGAGGAAAAGGATCCTCGGGAAGATTTTGCGGGTTTGGGTCGGCTTCGGCATGGCGGTGTCGGTCGTAAGGTCAGGGCTTGTAAGCGCGGGCCTGGATCACCGAAGCTCCGGCCGGGAACTGGACGTTGGCTTGCCAGAAGCTCGCGAGGTCATTGCCTTCGACCTTGGTCGCCTCGGCGATGATCGGTCGTCCGGTCTTGGGCACGACCTTGACCTCAACCTTCCAAGTGCTGGGAACGTTGAGGGCCTCCATCCGGACGACGACGGGGGACCCAGCATTGATGGCCAGGTCGGTCGTCGCTTCTTCCAACCGGGCTCGCGGGTCGGTGGGGGCACTGATCCCGTGGACTTGGACGATGCCAACTTTGGGGTGGGTATCTGTCGGCCAGATTTGGGCGGTGGTGAAGGGGTCGGTCGAAGTCGAGACGGTTCCACCACCTGCGTTCGCCGTGAGTGGACCACCTCCAGCATTGGTTTCCACCCGGATTCGACCTCGTAGGCTTGCTCGAAGATTGAGGAATCCCCCGATGCGGTCGGCGACGATCCGTATGGCCCCGCCGCTTCCCGTTCCCTCACCATTAGTATCGTTGCTGTCGGCAACGATTAGACCCTCAACGATTCCCTGGCAGGCAATAAGGATCGCGCCGCCTCCGCCGCCCGGCCCATCTGCTTTGCCTCCGCCGCCAGATCCACCGACTAACGGCATGATGCGTTCGTTGCCGTAGATCGGGCCCCCATTGGACCCTGCTACTCCGTGGCTAGCAAAGCTCTTGGTGCCAGTTGTTCCTCCGGCTCCAGGTCCAAAGCCGTAGGAGGCAACGTCAAATCCGCCGCTTCTGAAGCCACCCGGACCTGGGGATGTTGTGGTCCCATTTAGGATGATGGCGCCCCTGAGACTCGGGTCACTGGAAACGAACTCTGAAACGAGCCACACGACAGGTGCACCTGACGGATGTGGCTTAAATTGTATGTTGGATTGCTCGTAACGTACTCGCCGGTATTTGAAGACTACTGCCCACTTGGCTGGATCGTACACTCCGTTACCATTACCCGGCTGATTCCAGGTTCCAGTTGTAGCCAGTGCAAGGTCGATGACTCTGGTCTCGTAGGCGAGAATCAAGTCCCCGTCGCTGCCGTCGGCGCCGGGGACGATGATGTCGGCGCTGGCAAGACTGGCAATGGCCAGAACGCCGAGGGCAACGCCGCTCCGCAAGAGCCCCACCACGGAGCTACCGCGCAGCGAACGAAGCCGGTGAAAGAGATTCAGTTTCATGTTCTTTGGACTCGCTTATTGGAATTTGTAGGCGCGGGCCTGGATGGCGCTAACGCCGGGAGGAAGGGTGAAGCTGGCTTCCCAGAAGCTCACGAGGTCGTTGCCCTCCACCAGAGTGCACTCCTTCAGAACGGCATCGCCCTCGGGCACCACGAGCTTCAGCTGGACTTTCCAGTTGGCGATCGGGACGTTGGTGCACTGGACCCGCACCACCAAGGCCTGGTCGGTGTTCAGGGTCATGTCGGCGTTGGCGGCCCCGTCTTGGGCGCGGGGGTCGCTCGGGGCGTTCAGCCCGCCGATGCTTATGATCTTGGCCTGGGGACTCAGGTCCGTCGGCCAGATCTGGGGGGCACCTACGAGGGGAACGATGGAGGACTTGCCCCGGAGCTCCCAGTTGGAGAAGTTGTTGACTGCCTCAATCCTGATTCGGCCCCAAACCTCTGTAACATCTACGGAGGAGGCATAACAAGAGTAGAGCCGGCCACCTGATCCCTCAAGTGTTTCCGCAATCAGGCGGATCGCCCCCCCGGAAGCGATGCGAAAGCCGTCTGGCGACAACGACCTCGCCAAGATGCCTCCATTGCCATTGATAAGGCTCAGGGAAATGGACTTTCTAGCTGCAATCAAGATCGCACCACCGCCAGCGCCTCCCCCAAGAGTGGTGTTTCTGGCAGATCCAGAGCCGCCAACGAGAGGAAGGATCTGATCGTTACCGTAAGCGACTGAAGTCAAGAATGAGTTTGCGTAAGCCCCGGACTGGTCTCCGGATCGAGGAGAAGCTCCTGGACCCCGGCCGGCTGATGTTGAGACGGAAGTTGCAATTCCGCGGCCCCCTGCAAAGCCTCCTGGACCTGGCACTGAGAAGGACCGATTGCCCGTCCCTGGTTGCCCGTCCAATACAACATATCCACCATTAACGGTCACGCTATTTTTTACCAACCAAACGACCGGAGGATTGGAAGGGTGGTTGGTGAATTTGACGATCGCATTGTCACCGATGGTCACCGAGTTGTACTTGAAGACCACGGCCCACTTGACTGGGTCGTAGACGCCGTTGCCGTTGCCAGGCTGGTTCCAGGTCCCGGTCGTAGCGAGACCGAGATCAATGGTTCGGGTCTCGTTGGCGGCCACCACCAAGTCTCCGTCGCTACCGTCGCTGGGTACGTCGATGTCGGCGCTCGCCAGACCCATCAGGGCCAGGGCGAAGACCGCGACCGCGGCGCGGAGGCACCGGCCCAAGGCCGCGCCTGGCGCACGAAAACGAAATTTCGGATTCAAATTCATCTCAGGGGCCTCCGAATTATTGGAACTTGTAGGCGCGGGGCTGGATCACGCTGACGCCCGGCGGGAGGGTAAAGCTGGCTTCCCAGAAGCTGACCACGTCGTTGCCTTCGACCAGCGTGCATTCCTTCAGCACGGCGTCACCTTCGGGCACGACCAGCTTCAGCTGGACCTTCCAGTTGGCGACCGGGACGTTGGTGCACTGGACCCGCACGATCACCGGCTGATCGGTGTTCAGGGTCATGTCCGCGTTGGTGTCTCCGTCCTGGGCGCGGGGGTCGCTCGGGGCGTTCAGCCCGCCGATGCTCAGGATCTTGGCCTGGGGACTGGTGTCCGATGGCCAGATCTGCGGCGTCCCCACAAGGGGGACGATGGAAGTGGAACCTTGGAGTTGGTATGAGGAAAAGTTGTTGACTGCCTCAATCCTTATGCGCCCAAAACTCTGGGTGAAGGAAGCGTCGCCGGTCCAAGTTGCATTGAATCTTCCATCACCTCGAATTGTCTCGGCAACAACTCGGATTCCGCCGCCTGAACCGATTCGACCAGTTGAGCCGGCCATCACCCCCCCATCGAAGAAATTCGGCGACTTGTTGATGATGACGGTTTGCCTAGATGCGATCAAAATCGCCCCGCCTCCAGCCGCACCTCCGGCCTGATCACCCCTGGCTCCCCCCGAACCTCCTATCAGAGGGAGCAGGGCAGCGTTTCCATAGGCTGAGGCATTCCCGTGGGAGTTTGCAAATGCAGCCGACTCCTGGCGAGTAGCTGCCGCTCCTGGCCCCCGACCTGCCGAAGAGTCCGTGCTGGTCGCCGTTCCCCGTCCACCACCAAAGCCTCCGGGGCCGGGAACACTAAAGCTGCGATCACCGATGCCAGATCTGCCCTCCAGCACGATGTAGCCTTGACAGAAGACGTCTCCCTTAACGAGCCATACCACCGGCGGATTAGATGGGTGATTTGTGAACCGAAGAATTCCACGGTTTGCAATGTTGACCGAGTTGTACTTGAAGACCACGGCCCACTTGATCGGGTCGTAGACTCCGTTGCCGTTCCCAGGCTGGTTCCAAGTGCCGGTCGTGGCGAGGCCAAGATCGATCGTCCGAGTCTGATTGTCCGCGACGACCAAGTCCCCGTCGCTGCCGTCGCTGGGGACGTCAATATCGGCAAGGGCAAAAGCCCCGAGCATGGCGACGGCAAGGGCCATCGCACCGCGCAATGCGTGCATCCACTTCATCTGGTTCCAACCATCCAACGGGGACGATGAACTCGCCCCACAACCACAATCACTTTACATCAAAGGGTGAACCAGAAAAAGACCTTTCACGGGACATCTGGCATGTTTACGGGGGACTTTTTTTCGTGGATGTGATGTAGATCACATCTGGCCCGGGCGGGCCAGCTTCAACGTGACTTCAACTCGTCGATCCAGGCTCGGATTTCCAAGTTTTCGGGGTCGGCCTTGAGCGCCGTGGCGAGGGTCTCGCGCGCGGCTGACCAGGCCCCAGCCGCCTCCAGAATTCCAGCCGCGACCAACGCCCGCTCCACGGGGGCAAGGGTTGCCTCCTCGTCGAGCGCCTTGAGACTCGCTTGAATCCGTTCGAGTGCCTCTTTCCCCAGGAGCTGAATCTCGACCTGGTCGCTGCCGATCAGGGCCTCGTCGGCGTCATAGGCCTCGACCCGAACCCGCAGGGGAGTTTCGATCGGCAAACCCTGGGTTGGGAGTTCAATTTCGGACCCAAGCGTCACCAGCTGGTATCGGAAAAGCTGCCGTGGTTGGGCCTCCAGCGTGTGGACCAAGACCTCGACCCGGGTGGCGGCCACCGGGTTCACCCAGCGGAATCGGGGTCGCTCGACGATCTGCGTTCCCGACCCCGTCAGGCCGAGCTCGCCGCGCATGACGGCCCCGCCGCCTGAGCGGGTTGCGACCTGCTTGGGCAAGTCGCCCAGCCGCTTGGGAGCGGAACCGCTCACGACTTTGATTCCACCCGCCTCGATCTTGATCACCGAACCTTTGAGGAGCTGAAACTCGGCCCCCGCGCCGTGGTGCTGCAGCCGGAGTCCCTCTCCGCTCACGCGGATGAGATCACCCGAGCGGATGCGCATCACGTTGGCGGGTGACTGCTTCTGTCCGTTCCTTTGGACCTCGGCGCTGGCCTTGGCATTGACCAGCATCCCCACCGCCGGGTTAGGGTTCTGGGCGGAGGTCAGGGTCGCCAGAGCGAGCAGAGTCAGGATCGGGTGAGTGGCTTTCATCGAGGGGCCTCTGATAAGAGTCTAGTCCAAAGATTTGAAGTTGAGAGCCTTTGCCCTTGAGATCGACGGAAAACGGGCCCTCGTACCCAGTCGGAGTAGGCAAGAGGTCCCGGGTCTGGCCGCTGATCAGGAGTCGGAAGCCAACGGATTTGGTGGCGGATTCCACCCGCGCGGCGGTGTTGACCGGGTCGCCGAGGAGGGTGAATTCTTGCCGCCCCCGAGCGCCGACATTGAGGGCGAGGACCTCTCCGCTGTGGAGCCCGATCCCGACGTCGAGCAGGGGCTGATCTTCACGTCGACCCTCGGCGACCTCGCGGGCGATGGTGAGGATCTTGCGCGCGGCTCGCTCGGCCCGGCTAGCATGGTCGGGAAGCTCGATCGGTGTCCCGAATACGGCAAGGAAGCCATCGCCGGTGAATCGCATGACGTGGCCTTCTTCGGCCTGGATCGCGGCTACGCAGGGTTCAAAGAGTTGGTTAAGAGAGTCGGCCACGATCGCCGGGGAGAAGGTTTCGCTGATCGGGGTGAAGTTGCGCACGTCGAGGAACATGATCGTCGCCGGGAGGTTCACCCCGGTGCGGCTGACAGCCTCGGGGTGGGCGAGCAGAAACCTCATGACCTGGGGGCTGACCTGGGTCCCAAAGTGACCCTCGATCTCGGTTCGGCGATGGCGCTCGACCTGGCTCCGGACCAAAAGTGCCACCAGAGCGGTGGCAACGGATGTCGCCAGAAGACCCCCCACGGGGATCAGATAGCCGAAACTCGGCGCCGCGAACCCAGCCCCGAGGATCACAACGAAGGCCGAGCCCATCGTGAAGAGAAGCGGCCCAGGGTCTTTGGCCCCGACCAGCAGAGCCAGGATCCCGGCCAAAATCAGGCCGATCAAGGAGAGAATCGCAGGCGAGAGAGCAGGTCGGACGTTCGACCCCGAGAGGAGGTTGGCTAGGGCGTCGGCATGGGCGATGACGCTGGGTACCCGGCCCCGACCAGCCAAGAGAGAGGTGTCCCCGGCTCCGCCGAAGGTGAGCCCGATAAGGACCTTGCGCCCTTTCAACTCCGGGAGCGGTTGATCACCGATGTTGACGGCCGAAACAACCGGCCAAGTTCCATCCACCGGACGCATCCGGAGAGGCCGGGTGATGGTTTGCCCGCTGAGGGCAGCCGAGAAGGATCCGGGCTCGATGCGGCGGGTGACTCCATCTTGGTCGGCAAGTAGACCCATCGGCGCGACGCGCAGACCGGCTAGGCCCTGCAACCCAGGGGCGAGGCTAGCTGCATCCGGGCCTAGGAACACCGTGCGGTCAAGGTGCTCAAAGACCTCGTTCGCGAGTGACTCGTTGGGGAGATTTTCGAAGACCCCGAACTCCTGGTCCAGATAACCGTCGGCGTCATAGGTGAACTCCATCGCGACGCCCACCTGTTCGGCCCCGCTCTCGTGGGCCAGCCGGATTAATCGGCCCACTTGCCGACCCCAAAAGGCCCTTGGACCGGGCCAGGATGTCAGGGTCTCGTCATCGATAGCGATCACCGTAATCGGGGCCGAGCGGGCGATCGGATGCCGAGTAAGGACGAGGTCTTCGCTGGCGCGATCGGCCGCGTGCCAGGGTCCAAAGAGCATCGAGATCACCGCCGGCAAAAGAATGAGGACAGCCGACCAGGGCCATCGGCGCCTCATGGATCCAGTCCCACCAGAATCATCGGACTCCAGTGAATTGGGGCGGCGGTCTCGGGGTTCGCCCTTAGAATCCGCTTGGCTTCAACAAAGGCTTGACTGGTCGGTTTGCCTTGGGCCAGCCCTCGGTAGAACTCATCCATGAACTTCTTGGCGCTGGAATCAAGAACAGGGAAGAGGGACATCGCGATCTGCTTTGCCCCCGCAAGCTGCAGACTTCGGCGCATCCCAAAGACCCCGTCGCCGACCTCGACATCCCCGCGCCCGGTGTTGCATCCGCTGAGCACGACGAGCTCGGTCCCAGCTAGGTCTAGTCGGAGCATTTCTAGGGCGGTCAGGTATCCATTGCTGGTGGTCCCCAGGGTCTCGCGACTAGCATTGGCCCCCGCCAGCACGAGTCCCGAGCGGAGCAGGGGCTGAGACGCGCCCTCAAGACCGACACGGCTTCCTTCGGGAAGGCGACTTGGATTCGGAGCGAAGAATCCGTGGGTAGCGATGTGGAGAATCCGGGGGCTGCGGACTTGCAACAGGGCCTCCTCGGTCGCGCCCGGGCCTTCTTGAATCTTGGCCTCGGGGAAGTGTTGCCGGATGGCGTCGCCCTCTGCTTTGGTTTCGGCGAGGGCCTTCCAGGCGCGTTGGTCCGGGGTTTCGGGGCCGAAATCGGGGTTGACAAAGGCGACCAACTCGCCCGGCGTTTTCTTATCCTCTTGCGACTTTGGGGACGAGCTGTCCAAGATGAGAATGTTCTTTGACTCCACTAGGTACTTCCCGTCGGAACCGACTAGGGCATCGAAGGGGAAGGAATAAAGAAGCCCGTCGGGGATGACGTGCAGGCGGGCCTCGGGCGAATCACCGAAGAGCTTCCGGCCGAGCGCCTTGGCGGCCTCCAGATCCTCCTCGCCGCGTTGCAAGGTGACGAGGTACCGATTGATCTCCCGCTGAAGCTGTTGGGTGGGTCCGATTGACGTGAACGTGACCTGGCCGGTCGGGCTCGTCTCGAATCGTCCGTAGTGAGGACTTGACTGACCTCCCGAAAGAGTGTCGTAGACGACGAACTCAACGGTCCGCAGCCCGGGCTCGTGGCTGGGCTTTTGGGCTCTAGGTCCTCGGTCTGGGTCGACCGGAAGCGATTGCCGGAGAAGGGCTTCGGCGAGGTCAACCTCCCGGCTTAACTCCCGCTCCTTCGAAGTTCTCCCGGCCGGGGTCAGTCCAGCGGGTGGGTTCGTGGTGAAGAGTTCCAGTTCTCGCTGGGCTCGGCGGAGGCGGTCATTCGCGGCGGCAATCTTGGGGTCGGCCGCTTGTTTTCTCCGAATTTCTTCGGCCCCGAGTGCGACCTGAAGTCCGAGTCGCCGCACTTGGAGCGTCCAAGCATAGGCCCGGTCGGCGTCTTGGGCAGCAAGGTTCGGGACGAACTGTGAGACTGAAGCCATGGAGGTTGCCAGCGAGACCGCGTCTTGGTCGCTCAATCCCCGGCCGACCTCGCCGATGAGCGCACCGACGATCGAAACTGCTTTCTCGGTGGCAGCCACGGCTTGGTCGAGGTCGCCACGTTGCCACTCGACCCGAGCCTGAGCGGCGAGTCCTTCGGCGTGCAGCACGTGCCGCTCCCCATAAGTCGCGGCGAGATCGGGGACAGCAAGGGCCAGAATCTCCGCCGACTGGGTCCAATCTTGGAGGCGTTCGGCTACGCCGGCGGCCAATAGTCGGGCGTAGGCTCGGTCCGGATTGGGTTCGGTCCAGATCTCCCGAATCTGGGCCAGGCATCGGGCCAGTCGCTGGGTCGCCTCCAACTTCTTGCCAAGTTCGGTCTCTACCCGGGCCAGGGTCAGGGCGGTGGTGAGAGCGAGAGGGATGGTTTCGTCTCCGCCACGACCATAGAGCTCAAGGGCTTTAGTGAACGATTCCTCCGCCAACTCGAGCTTCCCTTGGGCGAGGGCGACGATTCCCAGGTTGTTGACCGTTGCGGCGAGGCTGCGCTCGTCCCGCACCTCTGGCTCGGCGGCGGAATAGAGTTCGACGGCCTCTCGGTAGAGCTTCTCGGCTTCGGTCCAACGGGCTAGGGATTCATAGAGCGTGCCAAAGCTACTGAGACAACCTGCCGCCTCATTCCCCTTTTGCTGCCGAGCCAAACCAGCCGCCTGGCTAAAGAGGACCAAGGAGCGGTCGAAGTTTCCAAGGTCCTTTTCCAAAAGGCCGAGATTGCTGAGTGAGATCAGGCTGGCGTAATCGGGGTCCTCGGTTTCGGGGGCGAGTTCGACGCAGCGCTGGTAGTGGGGACGAGCGTCGGCAAAGCGGCCCCCGAGGTGAAGCGTCGAAGCGATCCGGAGTTGGAGAGTCCACTCGTCGTCGATAGTGAGTCCGGTGAGTTGAGGCACCAAATCCAGGCAGCGTCGATAGGACGCCAAGGCCGACTCTCGGTGGCCCAATTCTAGCTGGAGCTCGGCTAGGCGGTACTCAAGACTGAACTTGCGATCGGCGGCAACGGTGAGATTCTTGAGCAAGGTGGCTGCTTCGTCGGCTCTCTCGCTCGCCTCCTTACCGCGCCCGAGCTCGACCAGCCAGCGGGCCACATCGACGAGAATGAATGTTCGGGCTGGATCTTGCTCGGGTCCGAGTCCCTTGAGGACATTCAAACAAAGAGAGCCATGAGTGACCGCCGCCTCGAGGTTGCCTGCGGCGACCTCGGAGCGGGCAAGTCGGTAGAGCGCCTGGGCATATTCGGCCGAAGTGGGGCTCTCTTTGGCCAACCGCGAGACCTCTTCGGCGGGATCTTGCAGCCCGCCGAGTGCCAGAAGGATGACCGTTGCCAGCGCAAGCGCCATTTCGCGCTCTAGATTAACCGATCCGCTGTCGGCGTCGAGTGAGGATGCCGAGACCGAGGCCGAGGATTGCCAGGCTTGCAGGTTCGGGGACGGCGGTGGTCACGGTGAAGTTCTGGTGGTCGAGTACCTCGGTGTCCGAGTCCAAAACTCCGCCGAAGAGGGTCAGGCTCGCGGTGGACGCGTGGCCCACCTTGGCGCCCTCCTCCACGGTGATCCTGGCAACTTCGCCGGTCCATGTTTCATTGGCTCGCAAGGCAAATGGGGCATTGTCGAGGACGGTATCGATCACATTGATCTTTTGCCAATCGTCCGCATCGAAGAAGATCGTGGTGAGGGTTGCGCTGTTCAGATAGACCGTGAAGGGTTCGAGATTGACGAGATTCGCGCGGAGGCTATAGGTCTCTCCGACCAAGACCGTCGGGCTCGCCTCCAGATATTGCATCTCAAATTGAAACGCAAACGCACCTACGGAAGCGCTCAGCGCAAGAAACGTGAATGTCCTCTTCATGTTGCCCCTCTGTGAATCCACAGAAAATTGATTGGATATAGGATACACGCGAAAAGCCAAAATTCGACGACCGATTGCACGATTCTTAACAATCGTATGGAAATGCCGGTACGTTTTGCGGGATTTCTCGCGTATCCTTTTGCTCTACCCATGAACTTGCACCGGTCTACACTTGGTTTTCTCTTTGCCCTTGGGGCTGCTTCGAGCTTCGCAATCCCCGAAGGCGTTTTTGTGCTGGACAGCATTAATCAAAGTCCCTTCAACCCCCAGGGCGCCCGCGCGGCTCGGTTCGACCAGCAGATGAATTTCCTCGGCAACTCGATAGGACCGGGAGAGGCGAGCTTTCAGACTCCGCAGGTGATTGCCGAAGCGCCCGACGGGACCTTTTTGATCTCCGACCAGTTGGCTGATACCGTCCACCAATATTCCGAGGCAGGGGTCTATCTCGGCAGCTGGCCCACCACGATCGACAACATCCGCGGGATCACCCGAGGGCCGGATGGCCTGTATTACGTCGCAAATGGATCGACGAATCAGATCGAAAAGTACACCGCTTCGGGAGTGTTTGCTGGAGTCTTCGCCAGCGTGGTCAAGCCGTGGTACGTGCTCTTCCGGCGCGGCGGGGATGTTCTCGTCAGTTCGAGTCGAACCACCAACGAGTCCCCGGTGATCGAGCGCTTCAGCGCCTCGGGTGTGCCCCTCGGACCATGGGTTTCGAACTACCCCTTCACCCAGCAGATGCACGAGCTCGCCGACGGAAACGTGCTCGTCTCGGTCTTCAGCATGTCTCCGGCCATTGGGATCACCAGTGGACTCCACGAGTTCTCGGCCGATGGCGTCTTCGTCCGTCGCTATAGCATCGACGGAACGAGGGGCTGCACCGAGTTGGCCGATGGATCTTTGCTCGCGACCGGGGGGACCCGGTTGGTCCGGTTCACCCGGGGCAACTCGGTAGGAACCGACATCGACAACTTCGGCGGGACGCTGAGCTCGAACTTCCGGCTTCTCTATAACACGAACTTCCCAACTCTCGTGAGAGGGACGGTTAGCCTCCAGGATTTCAATGGAGATCCCGCGACCGTATCGATGGCCTACGAGCTTCGGAACAGTGGCGGCACCGTGGTCCAGTCGGGCACTACGACCCTCGACAGCACGGGTCGGTACTCGTTCGTCACGACTCAAAGGGGGAACTTGAAGATCTGGCTCAAGCCGAGCCACTGGCTGGCCGCCTCCGTCTCGGCCACGATCAACCAGTGGGGAGCGCAGTTCTCGCCGAGCGTAATCAATGGCGATGTCGATGGAGATAACTCGGTCACGATCTTCGATTACATCGATCTCTCGTCAAGCTTCGACCTGAATAACGGCGACGCGGGTTACATCCCCGGCGCTGACCTCGACGGAGACGATTCGGTCACGATTTTCGACTACATCGTTCTCAGTAACAACTTCGACGTCTCTGGGGCGGAGTGACCTCGCCAGCCCGGCAGGAGGCCGGGCTGACTCCCTCGCCGAGACTAGGGGCCCCGCCAGACTTTAAGGGGCTTCAGGCGCCAGCCGTGGGCGAGCGGCAGCTGATTCCACTGCTGGGCCCCACTCTCCGCTTGACCCGGGGGCAGGACCGAGCGCACGCGGATGTCTTCTCTCATCTCGAAGACTTGGATCGAACTTGCTCGGTTGGAGTAGGGAACCGGCATCTGGTCGGGATAGCGCATCTCGGGGGCCCGGTAACCAAGGAGCCGGGCTTGCTCATTAGTCCCCAACGTCTCCACTGCCTTTTGGATTGCCTCGCGGAACAGGTCGTCGGCATTCGCCCCGCCGAGGTAAGGGAATCGAGAGCGGCCCTGGTACGCGCGCCAGAGGACCGAACCCTGGATGGCAGTATTGAACAAGGTGGGATTGATGAAGTTTCCGATGTCGTCGATGAAGAGTGCTTGCTTGAGAGTTTCCAGAGCCCGGTCGTATAGCCAAGCCCCCACCGATCCCTCGACCATGCGACCATCAAAGTAGGCCAGCTCCTCGGCCCCCGGAACCTCCGCCGCGAGTCGGCGGGCGATGGGCAAGAACTTGACGAGGCTCTCCTTATCGACCATGGCCGCCATCCGAACCGCTTCTTCCAGATGGGTCGGGCTCAGACGACCGGCCGGGAGCTGCGCGGCCAGGACTTCGACCCGGTGGGGCGACCCCCAAAACGGCGTATCCAGGTTCTCAAAGGCTCGCACCGGTTTGTTATTCCAGTTCACCAGGAGTCCCCCGGTAGGGTTCACGATCTTTAGGGATTCGGCCATCGGCGTAAGCCGCCGCCAAGCGCCCTCGGGGCCGCCGGGGATCGGGAGCCTGGGGTCCCACCCGTCTTGCCTCACCGGCCAGAGTCCGCAGTAGGCCCAGCCGATCTCTTTGCGAGTCGCGAAGAAGAGATTGAAATTCAGGCTGATCTTTGCCGCCCCAGCCAGGAGCTCTTGGGCCGTTTTGGCCTCGTAAAGGTCATAGACGTGCTGCCAAGAGTCAAGCTCGCGTCCATCGCAAGCGCGGCGCATGGCAAAGAGAGCCTTGTTGCCCTTGCTGTGGAGCATCACCGGGAGACCGGCAGCCCGCTGGCGAGTGACCGGAGTGGGGTCGGCCCCTTTCACGTTGATCGTTTCATTCAGAGTCTGGATCGGCTTCCAGGTGGAGCCATCTTGGTATTGGCTCTCTCCGTCAGTCGGGAACCACACCACATCGCTGACATCGGCAACCCCGGTCGTCAGTCCCCAAGCGATATGGGGGGTCGAGCCGATCACCACCACGGGAACCCCAGGGACGTTGATGCCCGCCACCTGCAGGGCCGGAGAGTCGATGACGACCTCATGAATCACGGCTGGACTCGGATGCCCCATCTGAGGGCCGCTAAGGAGGATTGGGGTCCCGGTGGCACTCCGCTCGGCTCCGACCGCGATCGCGTAACTGCCGAGCTTGGCCGGCGCCCCTACCTGCATCGCCAGCGCGGCTTGGCTCTCGCCCTGAGCAAGCTGGAGCGCGGGCATGAGTTCGAGCAGGCCCAACCGGGGGAGACTCGCCAGATGCCGCTCCGAATCAGTCCGGGTGAACTTGGGAAAGAGAAGCGCGGAGACCTTGCTTTCGTCCGCGACGGGCAGGGTAGTCGGGGAATCGGGTTCGTTTTGCCAGGCCAGATCGTCCACCACATCCCAGACTCGATCCTTTGCCTTCTGGCCCTGCAAGTATCCCATCGCGGCCAGATGGGTGAGTTCCAAGCCCCCGGTCGATCCGAATCGTCGGGCCATCATGACGGCGATCGCGGCGCTATCGGTGACGGTCCAGGGACGGGGATCCTTGCCCTCATATCCGGGCGGAAGCGTGCCTGCGGCTTTCCGGGCCGCGATCTGCCGATTCACGCCGTCGGCGTAGCTCTGCCAGGCCACCTTGGTCCGCGGCTGCAGGGCCATGAATTGGGCCGTCAGTTCCTCAGAGGTCGGGCTAGTGCGGCGGGCATCTTGGTCGGCCTTGATCGCGCTTGGTCCAAGAAGCTCGGCGCTGGTGCCCAGAGCCACGCGCCGGCTCATCTCCATCTGCCACAGCCGGTCTTCGGCCACCGCGTAGCCGAACTCTTCGAAGACGCCCTCCCAGCTTTGGGCCCGGATGCTGGGGACGCCGTAGGGGTCGCGGGGGATCGGGGTTTGGAGCAAAAGGGCAAAACAGAGCGCGGAGATCACGCCCTATTTTGCCCCGAAAATCTGCCGGTTACGGCAAGGTTCTTCGATATCCGCTGATCGAGCGGCCCGACCCACCGGTGAGCTTTTTGTAAACCAAGTAAACGCCGCCCGCGACGAGGGCGAGCATGCCCAGCTTGATCGCGAGGCCAAAGACGAGGCCGAAGACCCAAAGCGCCAGACGCACCCCGATGATGACAGCGGCCACAAAGAGCACGACCTTGAGGATTTTTTCCATCTTGATACTGGATACTCCCTCCCGCCCAGAAAGGGTTCATACCTGGGACCTTGGACCCTCGTACGACTTTCTCGAACTGACCCTGGAGGCTGGGCCGTCTGCTTCCCGCCGCCGTCTGCGTAGAATAGATCAGCAATGCCTGCGATTCCGATTCTTCGCGCCGAGAGGCGGGTTCCCGATCTGCTCCAGATCGATGCCGCCGCCGTGGCCGAGTGGCTGGTGCAGTTCCTCCGCTATGAGTGCACCCACCGGCGCAGAATCACCAAGGCGATCCTTGGGCTGAGCGGCGGAGTCGATTCGGCCGTCAGCACCGCCCTTGCCGTCCGGGCGTTCGGGGCCGAAAACGTCCACGTCTTCCGGATGCCCTACAAGATCAGCTCCAGCGAGAGTCTCGACCACGCCCAACTCGTGATCGACCAACTCGGGATCCCGGCCCGGACCATCGACATCACCCCGATGGTGGATGGATATCTGGATCAAGAAGAACATCCCCCCAGCCCGACCCGAATCGGCAATGTCTGCGCCCGGTGCCGGATCAATATCCTTTTTGATCAATCGGCCAAGCTTGGCGGGCTCCCGATTGGAACAGGCAACAAGACCGAGCGGCTCTTTGGCTATTACACCTGGCACGCCGACGACGCTCCGCCGATCAACCCGCTGGGCGATCTCTACAAGACTCAGGTCTGGGAGTTGGCTCGCTACCTTCGCGTGCCCGAAGTGATCATCGACAAGCCTGCCACCGCCGACCTCGTGAAAGGCCAAACCGACGAGGGCGATTTTGGAATCACGTATCTCAAGGCCGACCGGATCCTGGCCTTCCTCACCCAGGGATATAGCCAAGAGAAGCTGGTCGAGATGGGGTTCGACGCGGGTGAGGTGGCCTTGGTCTTCAAGCGGGTGGAGGGCACCCACTGGAAGCGCCGAGGGCCGACCGTCGCAATGCTGAGTGATACGGCCATCGGCGAATTCTATCTGCGCCCGGTCGATTACTGACCGGACTTCATGGCTGGGTTTTGCCCGATGCTCAGAGTCACTTTGAACTCTTCGATCAGCGGGTCCAGCGATTCCCAGGGGTAGTTGATTGGGTCATTCTTGCGGCCTGGTGGGACGGCAATGAACTCGTGGCTGACGATCTGGACGACCTCCTTGTGCCGATAGCGCATCAGGGTCCGGCAGAGTCGGAAGACGGCCTCGACCTGCTCGGGTGGGTAGGGCTCGCTTCCGTCGCCCTTGTTCACGATCTCGATGCCGACGCTGTAGTTGTTGACGTTCTCGATCCCGCGTTTATCGACCGATCGGCCAGCGTGCCAAGCGCGGTTGTAAGTGCTGACGTGTTGGACGATGCTGCCATCTTTCCCGACCGTGTAGTGGGCGCTGACCTGGCTCTCGGGCATGTTGAACCACTTGATCACTCCCTCGATATTGCTGCTTGCGGTGTGGTGCAAGACGATAGTGTCGATCTTGGTGACGGGGGGACGAACGTTGAAGTGTGGCGACCCGACCCAAGCGACGTTGTTGCGACCCGGAAGCTGCACTGCCGGAGCGGGGAGGTTGTCGAGCGGATTCATCTGCTGACCCAGGAGGGCCAAAAGAGGCAAGAGACCGACCATGCTCCTACTCTAGCACCATTTCGAGCGTTTTCCAAACTCGCTCGATCTCTATGGTCTCGACGCTGGCCTTGGGTTCGGCCACGATCGGGTGCAAATTGTCATAAGGAGGCGCCCAAAGCCGGTGGATCCCCTCACGGAAGAGGCCGATCACCGGTCGTCCACCGGCCACGGCCAGGTGCATGATGCCGTTGTCGAGAGTCAGGACCGTGCTTTGGCCCAGCAGGTCGGCGACCTGAGGGAGGCTGAGTTTCCCGCGGAGATCCTGAACATGGCCCGAGGCGATCAGTTGCTCGTCGAGCTCGGCGCCGCGCCAAAACTGGGCATTGGCCTTGGGGGCGGCGCCGACTAGGGCCGCGGTCTTTCCCGCCGAGGTCAGTCGCTGGGCGACGTCCAGCCAGTGACGGTGCTGCCAGAGCTTGTTAGGCAGGCTGGCGCTGGTCGAGAAGATCACGTCCGGCGGGTTCAGGTTGCTCGGTTCGGTCGGGACTGCATACCGCGGGACCGGTCCCTGGAAGTAGGCGAGACGGCAGAAGATCTCCCCGATGAACCCCGTGGTGAGAAACGGGAAACGCTGGGTCAGGTCGGCCGAAATCCAGCCGGTATCGCGCCAGAGATCGCCCTGAGGGTCGGCGGGGAAGTCCCAATCCCCCCGGTGATCGGGGGCGACGCAGGGGCCACAGACATACCCCTCTTCGGCGGGCAACATCCCGGCCAGATATTTGCTCGCGGTGGTGCTCTCGAGGTTCATCACAAAGTCGAACCCGGCCAATTCGGGCAAGCTCCGGGCCTGCCGGGGGTCCATTCCGTGAAAGTCCACGACGGCATCGGTGAGGTGGCTGGCGTGGCTGAGTTCGGCGGCTCGAGATCCGCAGAAAAGGGTGATGGTGGCCTCGGGGGCCGCCTCGCGGAGCTTCTGCAAAACCACCGTACTCAGGACGAAGTTTCCGATGGCGTCATTGGCGATCAGAGCCGCAGACTGGATGCGTTCGAGGGATTGCCCGGTGTAGCGTTGCATCGCCGTCCAAGTGTATCGGATCGCGGGTATCTTGTTGGGGCCGGATGCTGTTCTTGGGTCTTGATTGTGGTGGGACTTCGTCTCGCGCCCTGGGCGTGGATGGGTCTGGACAACCCCAATATCAAGGTCAGAGTGGGGCCG
Organism: Chthonomonas sp. UBA2391; assembly: GCA_002343825.1. GTDB lineage: Bacteria > Armatimonadota > Fimbriimonadia > Fimbriimonadales > Fimbriimonadaceae > UBA2391. The sequence continues at coordinate 1,666 of DDSL01000147.1, read as the reverse complement.
CCAATTGGGCGACCACCGACCGCGCAACCCTACAGCGACACCTTGCCGAAGCCCTTGAGGGCTGCCCGACTCCCGATGCCGTGGCCGTGTGCATGGCCGGGATCCTCACCGAAGAAGACGCCGACGGCGTCGCACGGCTCCTCCACGATCGGTTTGGCGAGGTTCGGATCGCCGTGTATCCCGACTATCGAGCGCTCGTTCCGCTGGTTCCCGAAGCGTGCGCCTACCTCATCGCCGGGACTGGAACGTTGCTCTTTACCATCCAAGAGTCTAAATTGCTCAAGAGCTACGCCAATGGAGCCCTGATCGGTGACGAGGGATCGGTGATGGACCTCGGCCGCCGAGCGGTGAGGGCTTATGATCAGGGAGCCGGGTCACTTGGCCCGATTCTTGCCGAGGTTTATGGTACGGCGGACCTCGGGGCGATCATCCCCTCGATCTATCGATCCGAGAGTCCCGCCGGCCAACTCGCCCGACTCGGACCCGCGCTCGGCCACTCGCTGGATTCCGGCCACTCAGAGGCCACTTCTGTGATCCGAGAAACGCTTTTTTCTCTCGCGCGGAACGTATCCCGATATCTCGACCGTTGGAAAGTTGAGGGCAACGATGCCCCGCTAGCCGTCACCGGTGGACTCTGGAGCATTTCTGACCAAATCTTGCCGATGTTCATAGAAGCACTACACGAAGTTTCCCCGGACCGCTTGTCTGTCACTGTCATCAAAACTGCCCCCGTAGAGGGCGCCGTTCTACTAGCAAAGGAGCTAATGAATTGAGTACCGAAGCCCGTAATCCCCGCTCGTTTGGCCTCGACAAGATGTCGGCCCAAGAGATCGTCCGCTTGATGAATGAAGAGGAGCAGACCGTGATTCGGGCGCTCCAGGCCGCGGAGGGTGGGCTTGCTCAAGCGGCAGAAAAAGCCGCCGAGGCTTTCCGTGGGGGACACCGGGTGATTTATGTCGGGGCGGGAACAAGCGGAAGAATTGCCACGATGGATGCAGCCGAGATGCCCCCCACTTTTGGCATCGAAGCCGATCGGTTCATCGCCCTGCATGCCGGAGGGGCCCAGGCGCAGAGTCAGGCCATTGAGGACGCGGAGGACAGCGAAGTCGCGGCCATCCAGGATCTGAACGAAGCCGCCGCCGCACGCGGGGATGTCGTGATCGGACTAGCGGCCTCGGGGAGAACCCCCTATGTGCTTGGAGCGATTCGACACGCAAAGCAAAAAGGGATCTGGACCTGCGGGATCGCCAACAACCCCCACTCTCCGTTGCTCAGCGAGGCGGACTTGGGCGTTCTGCTCGAGACAGGCCCTGAAGTGCTCACCGGGAGTACCCGTCTCAAGGCAGGAACAGCGCAAAAGCTCGCGCTCAACCGGATCTCGACCGCCGCGATGGTCCTGAGCGGAAAGGTCATCGAGAATCTGATGGTTGACGTCAAGGCCAAGAACCACAAGCTGAAGGAGCGATGCGTCCGGATCGTTCGGGATCTGACCACCGCCACAGAAGACGAGGCTCGGCAAGTCTTGGCCAGCAATGGCTGGAGCGTTCGCCAGGCGCTCGACCATCTGAAAGCCACGGCTGGGCGCTGATGGACCTCGTCGGTGCCGTGCTCCGAGCCGGTGGGGACCTAGAGCGGGTCGGGATCTGCCTGTGCCGAGCGGGTGAGT
>DDSL01000054.1 GCA_002343825.1 Chthonomonas sp. UBA2391 | reverse complement strand
GTGCGCAGCCGAGGCGTGTCGTGACTCCCCAAGAGGTTGTACATCGCGTGGAGGGTCGGAGCGGGGTTGTCGTTGGCGATCTGCTCGAGCCGTTTGGCAAAGGCTGCGGCGGTGAGGGACCCCTCCCCAAAGAAGGCAAGGGCGGCCTGCCGCCAGGGGTAGTTCATCGTCGCATCGTGCTGATCTCCCTGGAGCCACGCGCTGGAATCACCCCAGTTTTCGCCCAAGATGTAGCACTGCGGGTCGACCTCACGGATCGCTTTACGCCAGGCTCGCCAGAAGTCTTGGCTTACCTCATTCGCCACGTCGAGCCGCCAGGCGTCGATGCCAAACTCGCGGATCCAATACCGCCCGATATCTTGGAAGTATTCGCGGGCCGGGGGATGGTCCTGGTTGAGCTTGGGCATATGGATCACCCCGGCCCAGCCGACGTAGGTTTGCTGGCCCTCGGCCACCTCGATCGGAAACTTCTTCGGGAAGAACCAATCCTTATACATGGACTTTTCTCCCTGCTCGCGCAGGTCGCGGAAGGCGAAGAAGTCCACGCCGCTGTGGTTGAAGACGCCATCGAGCATGACCTTCATGTCCCGCTTTTTGGCGGCTGCCATCAAGCCGCGGAAGCCGGCATCGCCACCGAACCGGGAATCGACCTTCTGATAGTCATTCGTGTCGTAGGCGTGGTAGCTGCGGGCGGCAAAGATCGGGTTCAGATAGATCCCGTTCACCCCGAGACCCGAGAGGTGATCCAGCCTTTGGGTGACGCCGACGAGGTCGCCGCCAAAGAAGGTTCGGTTTTCGGGCGAACTCCCCCAAGCGGGTGCCTCTTTGGGATTGCTGGCGGGCTCTCCATCGGCAAACCGGTCAGGGAAAATCTGATAGAACACACGCCCATAGATCCAGTCAGGGAGGTCGGGGCGGGGCAACGCTCGAGGTTCGGCCGTGAAGGTGCCTTCGACCGGGAATCGGGCGTTGAGGCTTCCTTCGGCGATCTCGAACCAATACCGAAAGCCGTCGAACGGCACCTCGGTCTGGGCGCGCCAGACCTCATAGAGCTCATCTTGGCGGACCACTCGGGCGGGGGCGGAACGCAGGCGGTTGGAGCGGTCGATCCACTTGAAGGTGACCTTGTGGGCGTCTCTCAGGCGGGTCCGCAAGTCGATCTGGAAGATATCGCCCTCATAGCGGCGGAGATCTTCGGGAAAGCCGCGATGTTGCAGGGCTTCGGCGGTGAGAATGCCATCTCGGCGGGCACCCGGCTTTCCATCGTAGCTGGTGGGCTCGACCACCAGCAGGTTGTTGGTGTTGCCGTTCGGGTCCTTTCGGGTCCGGCGGTTGCGGTCGGGGACCCAGGATTTTCCGTCGATGCAATAGAGGAATTCATAGACCCCGGGCTCAATTTCGACGGTCACGGACCAGGTTTTGCCATCCGCGGTCGGCGTCAGGCGGTGGCGAGTTTTATCCCAGCCGTTGAATTGGCCGACAACGGCGACCCACTCGGGCTTTCCGGGTGGGATGTATTCAAAAGTGACCGGTCGGGCGTTGGGCATGGAACTCAGCGCGAGCAGGGCCAGGGCCGCTGACATCATGCGTGAATACTACTCCGACCAGAGACTTCGGGGAAACCTGCGAGGTCCCCTACAAGGCTTAAGCAACACCCATCATCGAGGGCGCTGCTCAAGCATTTGCTTTTGTTCCGGGGTGTAGGCTTCCTCTTGAATCTTGGCCTGCTCCTTTGAGTCCATGGGTTTGCCTGCCGAGATGTCCTCTTCTGACTTTCCGCAACCGCTGAGCAGCACCACGACAAACATGGTTCCTAGAGCGAAGGTTATTCGTTTGTCCATGGCTTGCCCCAGAACGACCATCGGTCGTTGCGATCCATTGCCGTGCACCACTGTGCATAGCTTCGCGCCTCGGATTGACTCGGGTTATCACTGAAGCGGGAAACGAATTTTTCTCGTCCAAACTTTCCAGCGTGGCCATCGGCATATGCCCCGATGAACCTGCCGCTGGTGTATTCCTTTCGAGCATCCCAGATCAGTTGGTTCCAGCTCCACCCAGTTGCATACCGGTCCATGATGGGCCAGCTTGCATCAGTTGAGTAGAACCTCATCCATGCGAACGGCAAATTTGCATATCGAATGGCGGTTACGGCGAGTCGATTAGCAGGGTCACTAATCGAACCCAGCGGGCGGTTTGACTCTGTAGCATAGTTGATCGCGGTGCAACCAGTGCCACCGAAGAGTCGAGAGTATCCATCGACATTGATCGAATAGTGGGTAATCCACTGCCACTTGTAGGCGTACTCGGGGTAGAAGGGATCCTTGAAGTCATCCCCACGTGGTTCTCCCTTGAGCGGATCGAAGAAAATACTGCGATTCTTCACGTAAGGGTAGATGTCTCCAACCCACGTATCGGCCCTCGTATAACTGGTGCCGTAGTCGTACACCGCAAGGTCATCGTACTCTTGGCTGTACATCTGAAGCCCGAGGGCAATCTGCTTCAGGTTGCTGGTACCCGTGGTCATCTTGGCCGCTGTTTTGGCTTGGGCGAAAACCGGGAACAGGATCGCGGCCAGGATGGCGATGATCGCGATCACCACCAGTAGCTCGATGAGTGTGAAGGCCTTCCTCATGCACCCACTTTGCACGGCAAAGGTTATGGGAAGGTGAATAACCTGAGGAATTCCCAGTATTTTTGCGGCTAGACTCGGTCGGCCATTGGCGGGGAGTTCTCGTACAATGCAAGGATGCTTCGCAAGGCCATCATCGGACTCACCCTAGGGATAACCGCGCTCTCGGCGGCCCAATATCGGGAGACCCGACCGATTCGGGCCGTCTGGTTGCGGCCCCCGGCGAGCTTGGTGTCGCTGGAATCCTATCTGAACTGGTTCGCCGAAGCGGGGATCACCGATCTGTATCTGGAGACCTTCTATCACGGCCTGAGCACGGGCAAGCAGGGGGTCTTCAATGCACGATTCGGGTTCGACTATCTGGCCGCGACGATCCCCCTCGCCGCGAAGTACGGGATCCGGACCCACGCCTGGCTGGAGGCGGCCTATTGGCAGTACGACACGACCGGCGCCTATCTCTTTGCCGCGAATCCGGAGTACCGAGTCATCAACGTGGCGACCAATGCTCCGGGAGGTGACGTCGCTTTGCAGGTCTTCGCGAACTTGACCCACCCGGGGGTGCAGCAAAAGCTCCGCCAATACACCGCCGAGCTCGCCGCCTATAACGGGCTCTGGGGAATCCAGACTGACTACCATCGCTTCCCGGTCGACAATAACTCCTCGGACAGCTTCCGCGCTCCGTGGAGCTACGATTCGACCAGCAACGCGGCCATGCAAGCAATTTACGGTTCGGGGGTCAATATCACCTCCAACGCGGCCCGCACGAGCCACACCTATTGGAATCAATTCCTGGCTTGGCGGCGGCAACAGATCAGCGAAGCTGCCCGGCAAATGTACTTGGGGATTCAAGGGGTAAATCCCGATGTGGTCTTTAGCGGCGCGGTCTTCCCCAGTGCGATGACGAGCTCCGCCCAACTCAGCAAGTGTCAAGACTGGCCGAGCTGGTGCGTCGGGGGCTATATCGACCACATCGTGCCGATGTGCTACAGCCCGACGACGACCTCCATCAAGGCTGAAATCGATGTCGCTGACGACCAGCTCTCCGGCAAGCGCATGATTCCGGGTCTCGCCACCGGCGGAGCGAGCCCCCACCCTCCTCTGGGCGATCAGCTGACCGCCTTGCGGGAGGTTGGCTATGAGGACTACGCCCTCTTTGAGGGCCTAGAACTCGGCAACTTGACAGCCCGGACGTCGGCCAAAAACTTTATGACCAGCGGACCCAAGTATCGGGGCGATACGGATAATGATAATGCTCTGGAGGTACCTGATTGGCAGCGCTTCTGGAACATCTATCGCGGGATCCCGATCAGTGGCGCCACCGCGGCCAATCGGTACAACTACGACGGCGATACCGATGTCGATAGCGCCGACCACGCGATCTTCCGGGAACAGTTTCGACGGTTCCGCTTTGGCGAGAATGGCGTCTTTGGGACCGGCGATCAGTTGGCCTGGACCCAGGCGATTGGGGCCTCGGTGAGCACGACCTATCGGCACCTCTACGATATCGACACCGATGGGGATGTCGACCAGACGGACCTGGACTGGGCCTATCTCCTTTCACCCGCAACGCCTATGGTCTTTGGGACCATAGCTCTGGGCGATACCACCCTGGCCCCTAATCGGCGGTTTCTCTTCGAATGGCTCGACGGATCGGGGAATGTCGTCGTGAGCTACTGGTTCTCGGCCGACACGCAGGGCCGATTTGCGGTTCCTAGCCCGGGGGCTGGGAGCTACCGGCTCTCGGTGAAGCACGAGCACTGGTTGCGACGGAACGTATCGGTCGCAATCGGAACGGCGGACATACCCGGGGTGAGCGTTTCGCTCGTCAACGGCGATGCCGACGGGGACAATGCGGTCTCGATCTTTGACTACATCAAGCTCAGTGATGAGTTTGATTTGAACGTTGGCGATCCCGGATTTGACCCTATGTCGGACCTCGACGAAGATGGCTCGGTGACGATCTTTGACGTGATCATCGTGAACAACAACTTCGATTTGTTCGGGGAGTGATCGGGGCGGCCTTCGCTCCGCCCGGCCCGGAGGCCTCTCCCCAGGGTGGGNNGCGGTCGCCCACCCTGCCGCCCTCGGGCGGTCGCGAATCCCACTCGCCTTTCTGAGGTGCGCAGGCTCGCCGGCCCGGGGCGGAACCCTGTGGTTCGAAAAGTACGGCCTGAGCCGTTAGTTTTCTCCCCACAGGGTGAGGGCGCGGCCTCGGGCCGGGTCGGCGAGCGACCTTTGGCAAAGTACAATGGAGCAGTGAAAGCGATCGCAAAGGCGCGACCGGAACCCGGTGTGGACATCATCGACATTCGTGAACCCGAGCTAAAGTCGGGGCACGTCAAGATTCGAGTCGAAAAAGGCAGTGTCTGCGGCACCGACCTCCATATTTACAGCTGGGACCGATGGGCCCAAGGGCGGATCCATCCGCCACGGGTGATCGGCCACGAGTTCTGTGGCACCGTCGTCGAAGTCGCTCCCGACGTCACCAGCCACCAAGTGGGGGACTTCGTCGCCAGCGAGTCGCACATCGTGTGCGGCCAGTGCAAGCAGTGCCTCGCCGGTCAGGCCCACGTCTGCATCAACACGGTGATCTTGGGCGTGGACATCGATGGCGGTTTTGGTCCCTATGCGTCGCTCCCGGCCCAAAATGCTCGGATCATTCCGGCCGAGGTTCCGCGCGAGGTGGCCAGCATGCTCGATGCCCTCGGGAATGCCGTCCACACCGCCATGTCGGGACCGATCGAGGGTCGAAGCGTCCTGATCACCGGGATGGGCCCGATCGGCTTGTTCAGCGTGGGGATCTGCCGGGTTCTCGGGGCGGAAAAGATCTATGCGACCGAAGTCAGCCCTTACCGAATCGCTCTCGCCGAGCAAATGGGGGCGGACGTGGTGCTGAATCCGGCCCAAGAAGATGTCCCCGCGGCGCTACGCCGTCTGGAATCCCATGGTGTGGATGCCACGCTGGAGATGTCCGGCCATCCATCGGCGCTCTCCCTGGCCGTGGACCATACTCGCCCAGGGGGTCGCGTTTCGCTTCTAGGGGTCTATCCCGAAAACTCAGAACCCATCGACATCAACGCCGTGATCTTCAAAGGGCTCCAAGTCCAGGGCGTAGTCGGTCGCCAGCTCTGGCAGACCTGGGATCAGATGATCGACCTGCTGGTCAATCGTGGTCTCGATATTCGGCCCGTCATCACCCACCAGCGTGGGTTTGATGAGGTGCAGGCCGCGATGGAGAGTCTGCGAGCAGGCCAAGCGGGCAAGATCGTCCTGGACTTCGCCGGCGCGGCGTAGGGCGGAATCCCAGTCCCCCGGGAGACGGGCAGGACGAACTCATTTTGGGGAGAGCGATACCCGAGAAGGTATCCTCCCCATCTGCATGAGCTTTGCCCAGCGCTCCCACACTTGCGGAGAAATCCGCGCCGAACATGCCGGACAGACCGTCGTTCTGAACGGCTGGGCCCACAAGGTCCGCGACCTTGGGGGCGTCACGTTTGTCGATCTGCGAGACCGATCCGGCCTCGTCCAATTGTTGATCGACCCGGCCAAGCTCGATCCGAAGGACATCCGCAACGAGTGTTGCCTCAGCCTTGAAGGAGTCGTCCGGCTGCGGAGCGAACAAACCCGGAACCCCAAAATGCCGACCGGCGACGTCGAAATCGAGGTCACGGGCTTCCAAATCTTGAGCGCGGCCAAGCCCCTGCCCTTCCCCGTCAGCGACGAGGACCAGATGAACAGCGTCAACGAAGAGTTGCGCATCAAGTACCGCTATCTGGACCTCCGGAGACCCAGCATGAGCAAGAAATTTGCTCTGCGCGCGGCTGCGATCCGCAAGATGCGGCAGTATTTGGACGACCGCGGTTTCACCGAGATCGAGACTCCGATCTTCACCAAATCGACTCCTGAAGGGGCCCGCGACTACCTGGTGCCCTATCGGTTGGAACCGGGCAAGTTCTATGCCCTGCCCCAAAGTCCCCAGCAATACAAACAGATGCTTATGGTGGCGGGTCTCGAACGCTACTACCAAGTCGCCCGATGCTTCCGTGACGAAGCCCAGCGTGCGGACCGGCAACCCGAATTCACCCAGCTCGACCTCGAAATGAGTTTTGTAAAGCAAGAGGATATCTTGGAACTGATCGAGGGCTTGTGCGTGAACGTGACCAACGAGCTGAACCAAGAATTCGATCTTGGGCTTCAAGAGGTCGAACCCTTCTTCCGGTTGACCTACCAAGAATCCATGGAGCGATTCGGCTGCGATAAGCCGGACTTGCGGTTTGGCTTGGAGCTTTTCGATGTCAGCGACGTGGTCGCGGGATCGGGATTTGGCGTCTTCAGCGGGGCCGTTGAAGCCGGCGGCAAGGTTCGCGGGGTCCGGTATCCCGGCGGAATCGTGCTGAGCCGCAAAGATGTTAGCGGGCTCGAAGACTTCTGTAAGGAGTTCGGGGCCAAGGGAATGGCTTCGTTTTACGTAGCGCGCTCGGCCGATGACGGAGAGGGCGTGATGGCCTTGCCGAACGGGATGTTTGTCCGCGGAGGATGCAGCAAGTTCCTGAGCGAAGCGGAGCTGGTTGGAATCCTGACGGCAGCTCAAGCCGAACCCGGAGATCTGCTCTGCTTCATCGCCGATGAATATTCGGCTGGAAACAATGTCCTTTACCGGCTGCGGGTCGAGATCGGCGAGCGCTGCGGACTCCGGGATCCCAAAATCCTGAGATTCGGATTTGTTCTGGACTTCCCGCTGGTCGAGTGGAACCCCGAAGGCAACCGCTGGGACTCGGTCCACCACCCGTTCACCTCGCCAAAGGCCGAAGATCTCCACCTGCTGGATTCGGATCCGGGCAAGGTCCGGGCCGATTGCTACGACGTCGTCTGCAATGGCTCCGAGTGGGCCAGCGGATCGATCAGGATCTACCGACCGGACGTTCAGTCCCGCGTTTTCGAACTGCTCGGGATCGACGAGGCCCGGCAGCAGGAGCGGTTCGGCCACATCTTGGAGGCTTTCCAATATGGTGCTCCCCCGCACGGCGGTATTGCTCCGGGGATCGACCGATACTTGATGTATCTCCTCGACGAGGACAACATTCGAGAGGTCATCGCCTTCCCGAAGGTCGGCGGCGGATACGACCCGTTCATGGACGCTCCGAGCACGATCGACCCGCAACAGTGGGCCGAGATGGGCCTGCGCCTAAGCTAGACGGTAAAATTCAGGTTCAACCATGGCGACGAAACTTCAAGAGGGCTCAAAAGTTCGGATCAAAACGCGTCCCGTAACGCCGGATGATCGAAAATCCAACCGATACTTTGAGCACATGCAAGGACTCGAAGGAGTCGTAACGGCGGTTTATTCAGAGGAAGAAGTCGCTCTGGAGATTCGTAAGGAGACCGTCAACAATGTCTGCACGGAAGTCCACAACGAGGCTGTCCGACGCTTGCGAGTGAAGTTCAAGGAAGGCTCGAGCGAAGAATCTCGGAGTCACCTGACCCCCGAAGAGTTGAACTTTGACGCGCACTACATCCTTCTTGCCCGCGCCGACGATCTCGAAGCGATTTGACCACTCCCGAGGGACCGAAAGAACATGGCAGGCCATAGTAAATGGAAGAACATCCGAATCCGCAAAGGTAAGCAAGACGCCTTGCGGGGCAAACTCTTCACCAAGCTGAGCCGCGAGATCATCATGGCGGCCAAGAGCGGCGGGGGAGACCCGGCCACCAACTCGCGACTGAGGGTGGTGATCGAAAAGGCGAAGGAAAACTCGCTGCCCGCCGACAACATCAAGCGAGCGATCCAGCGTGGAACGGGCGAAATCGAGGGCGCCGACTACGAAGAACTGACCTACGAGGGCTACGGCCCTGGTGGTTCGGCCCTGATGGTGGAGGTCTACACCGAAAACCGAAACCGAACGGTCGCCGACCTGCGGCATGCCTTTAGCAAGAACGGCGGCAACCTCAGCGAGAACGGCTCTGTCGGATGGCAGTTTAAGCATGTCGGACAGATCGTGGTCGCACGCCCCGGCGTGGATGAGGATGCCCTGACCCTCGCCGCATTGGACGGCGGCGCGGCCGACGTGACCAGTGACGACGAGTACTTTACGATCGAGACTGCGATCGAAGACCTTCATGCCTGCAACGATGCGCTCATCGCCGCCGGATTCAAGTCAGACGACGTCACCCTGGCCCGGATTCCGACCAATATGGCCAATCCTGGACGGGATGACCTGGTCAAGCTCGTGAAGTTGATGGATATGCTGGAAGACCTCGACGACGTGAAGGAGACCTACGTCAATGTCGAGATTCCGGAAGAGATCTACGCTGAGGCGTAGTTCCACGATGCCTGATTCTGCCTGCCTTCGGTTGGGTTCATTGCCGCTCGCCCGGTTTTGGCGCCTCGTCGGCTCGATGACCCAATGAAGGCCCGCCAAACCCCGTGGGTGACCTTGATCCTCGTTCTCGCGAGCTTGGTCGCGAGTTTTGTGGTGGTGGCATCTCCGGGGCTGATCGATGAATATGGCTTCAAGGCCCATGCCCCCAGCGTGGTGACCGGCCTCACCGCGATCTTTCTCCACGCCAACGTCTTTCACCTGCTCGCCAACGCTCTGACGCTCGCCGCAGTCGGGTCCTGGGTAGAAGAGGCTCTCGGCCCCATTCGCTACACCTTCATCTTCTTGCTCGGAGGGGTCCTGGGGGCCGTGGTCCATTGGGTCGCCTTGCGCAACGTCACCGAAGCGGCCCCGCTGATCGGCATGAGCGGAGCCGTGGCGGGTTGCACCGCATATGGCGCGATCCGCTATATGTGGAGCCGAGTTCCTCTCGGCCCCCGCATCCAGGTTCCCGTCGTCGCGGTGGCGGGACTCTGGGCCGGTCTTCAGATCTTGGGCGCGTTTGTCACCATCGGCGAAGACCGTGGGGTGAGTTTTTGGGCTCATCTTGGGGGCTTGGCCGCCGGGCTCCTCGCCGCGGCGATCTTTGCCGCACCGCGGGCCGCGAGCGCCCAACAAGGGCGTAAGGTGGTTGACGCCGCGGGGGATCAATCTCTGGCGGCGGTCGTGAACGCGGCCAGGGATTACCTGCGGCACCACCCGGATGACGTGGCGACCTGGCAAAAGCTCGTCGAGGCCCAATCAATCCTGGGAGACGAGGAGGGAGAGAGGGAAAGTCTAACGAAACTCGTCAATCTGTTGTCTCGGGATGAGAAACCGCCCTTTTATCGACGGCTCTGGGATCTGGGGCACTTCTCCTCTTCGAGTCCCCGCAAAAGAACGGAGATCGCTTCGGAGATTGCATCGGCGGACCCCGCCTTGGCTCGGGAGATGCTGCTCGGAGTCGTGCTTGAATCGAGTGGTCCCGCCNNGCCCGGGCCGATGCAATGCTGCAACTGGCAACCTTCTTGCGGGAGACCCAACCCCAGGAAAGTGCAGAGTGGGCCGCCCGGTTAGCAGAAGAACATCCCATGGACGACGCGGTCACCGTGGCTAAGGGCCGAGGGTTGCTCCCATGAAGGCTTGGTGGCGCAGGGTCCGGCCTAGGATTCTGCCCGTCCCGATCTATGGCCTGGTCCGCCTCCTGGACCTAACCATTCGGTTGGATGTCGAGGGATATGAGGAGGTGCGCGTACTTGAGGGATCCAAAATCTACGCAAGTTGGCACGGTAGAACGTTCTTTGGCGCCCTCCTGTTTCGAGGGCGGGGAGTTTGGACGATCATCAGCCAGTCTCGAGATGGTGAGATGCAAGACGGCATCTTCCGCCGATTTGGGTTCAACACGATCCGGGGCAGCAGCGGACGCGGAGGCCTCGAAGCGCTGGCGGCCTGCGTCAAGGTTCTCAAGACCGGGGTGGAGATGGCCTTTACTCCCGATGGACCACGTGGGCCCACCGGGGTCGTTCAACCGGGCATCCTGCTGATGGCCCAAAAGAGCGGGGCCTGGATCGTGCCGGTCGGGGTTTCTGCCCGGAGGCGGTGGCTCGTGCGATCTTGGGACCGCTACATGGTTCCGAAGCCGTTTACAAGAGGGATCATGATCTTTGGCGCCCCGATCAAGGTCGAACCCAAGATTCCGGCGGAGGAGTTCGAACGGATCCGCCTTGAGTTTGAGCAAGAGATTCATCGCCTGGAGCAAGAAGCCGAGCGTAGAATGGGACACCTATCATGATTGAGATCGTCGAAGTCGGTCCCCGAGACGGCCTACAAAACGAACGGACCCCGATCCCCCTGCCGGTCAAGCTCCGGTTGATCCACCATTTGGTGGAAGCCGGATTGAACGAAATCGAGGCCACGAGCTTCGTCAGTCCGAAGTGGGTCCCCCAGTTGGCTGACGCGGCCGAGCTCTGGCCCGAGCTCCCCACCGGGCCTAGTTTCTCGGCCTTGGTCCCGAACGCGAGAGGACTGGAGACGGCCCTGAGTCTAGGCGTGAATCGCATCGCGCTCTTCACCGCGGCCAGCGACGAATTCACGCAGAAGAATATCAACCAATCGGTTGAAGAATCCTTGGAGAGCTTTGCCCAGCTTGCAAACTGCTTCCGCGAGGCCCAACCTAACGGTTGGATTCGGGGCTATGTCAGCACGGCCTTTGAATGCCCCTACGCTGGCAGGATCGATCCCCACCGGGTGGTGGAGGTGGCCAACCGATTGGTGAAAGAGGTACGAGTCGATGAGATCTCGTTCGGAGATACCATCGGCGCGGCATCCCCGAGTGAAGTAAAGAAGCTGATCCACCATTTGGTGAACGACTTCGCGGGAGATCTGTCGAAAGTCGCCTGGCACTTCCACGATACTCGCGGGACGGCGATTGCCAACGTCGCGGCGGTGCTGGAGAGCGGGTATTTCCACCGTTTGGATAGTAGCGCGGGTGGGCTGGGCGGGTGCCCTTATGCGCCCGGAGCAGGCGGAAATCTCGCCACCGAGGACCTTGTCTACTTCCTTAACCGCGAGGGCTTGGAGTGTCCGGTAGACCCTGACCGCCTGGCGCAGGCGAGTTTGGAGATCCTGGATTTGCTGGGACGCCCACCGGCGTCTCGGGCGCAGCAGGCGACGCTGGCGCTTTGCGCGCGAGCAGAATCCCGCTGACGGCAAGTCCCAGCGAGATGACCGCAACGATCCAAGTCAAGACCTTTTCTTGGCCGGTCATCGTGAACTCGCGGGCATTGACGATGAGGACCGTCAAGCCAATAGGTACCAACGCCGGAAGCATCCCGAGCTGGATGGGACCGAGGCGAACATTGCCAAAGAACAACACAATGCCGAGGTAGCCGATGAGCGCCGGGATCAGCCACAGAAGGGTGTCCTTAGCCCGCATCCCGAACTTGTGCAAAGCCACGAAGAACATCCCGATGAAGATGAAGTCGGCGGGGCCGATATAGGCGCCCGGCCCAACCACAGCCAAACCATCCCCGGTTGGGGCGACGCTCGGCACCTTGGCGGCAATCGAACTCAGGACCTCTGGGCGCGACTCCATGAGCCGCCGAGTGGGAGAAACGGGCGAGAAGATGACGAACGCATCAAACCCAGCAAGGAAGATCGAAATCGGCAGCAGGAGGTTCTTATCGCGAAGAAACACCCCGAGCAGAGCCCCTAGCCCCAGAGTCCAGAACATCAAGCCGGTTTGGCCGATCGCATCCAGAAGGTTGGGCAAAGCGCCGCTCTTCTCATGAAAAACGGTCCGCAGTAAGGCGATCGAAAGCGCCTGGGCAGATACTCCGAGCGCCAACATGGCATAGGCTCGCACCGCCGACCATCGATCCGCTGCAGCCACGAAGATGGCAAAGATCGGAACGGCGACGAAGATCACCGTCAGGAGCACCGAGAGCGTCCCCGCGAGCGCTCCGGGCACGCGGAGGTAATTCAGACCAAACCGGAGCAGCAACAGCAATGCTGCGACCAAAAGAAAGGCACGAAACCCGCCGAGTGTCTTCATCGGATGCTCACCGGCTGGGGCAAATCGACGCCCAGCACATCGCGATAGACGTCCAAGACTTGGTCGGTGGTGGCTTCGACGCTCAATTCTCTGGCCATTTGTCGAGCCTTGGTGCTGACCTGCAAGTAGAGGCCGTCATCGTCGAGCAGGTTGGCAACCAACTCGGCCAGATGCTGAGCATCATTTCTGGCGATAAAGCCGTTCACGCCGTCATCAACCGCCGCGCTGGCTCCGCCTCCCTGGACGACCACCGCGGGCAGTCCGTGGCTCATGGCCTCGCTGATGACGAGTCCCTGGGTTTCTGTCATCGAGCAGAAGAGAAAAAGATCAGCGGCCGCGTAATAGGGCTCTACTTCCGGACGCGGGAGGAAGCCGACAAACCGAACCCGGTCGCCGATCCCGAGGGCGCGAGTGAGTTCGACGCATTCAGTCCGTGCTGGTCCGTCGCCAACGAGCCAGAGCCGCACCCTCGGGTCCCGTTGCATGATCAGCGCCGCGGCCTCGAAGAGGGTCTTCATGTTCTTCTCGGCCGCGATTCGGCCGGTGTAGAGAATCATCCGCTCTTCGGGATGCAACCCGAGTCGGCTGCGGGCCTCGGCCCTCCCAGGGGAGGGATAACTGCGTACGCCGGTAGGGATGATCGTGGTCGGCGTCTTGACCGAGTGCCGACTCAGCCATCGGGCCGACGCGGCGCTAGGGGTGATCACGTGAGCGACTTGGTTGTAGTAGAAATTGGTATGTTTTGCGATCTTATAGCGCACATATCGCTTGGGTGCAAACGGGATATAGTGGGCATACTTGTCGTAAAGCGTGTGGTAGGTACTGACCACGGGGACATCGTGCGATTGGGCCCAACGGAGCCCGACAAATCCGATAGTCCACGGGGTGTGGGTGTGGACGATATCGAAGGGGATACGCCGAAAGTGGCGGAGCATCGGATAGAACGGTGGAATGGCCAAGGGGTAGCCCTTAGTCCACGGCGTCTCGACGGCAAAGAACCGGTAGGTGTGAGGATCGGGATCCCGAAAACGAAAATGGGCCGCGGTGAAGACGTGGACGCTATGTCCGCGTGCCCGCAACCCCTTTACGAGAGAATCAATCGAGACGCTAACCCCGTTCAGGATCGGCAGGGCACTATCGGAAAAAATCGCGATGCGGAGCTGCCGATCCTGGGTGGGGGTCATTCTTCAGGGTGCCGTCCGTGTTCTTCCACGAACTTTACCACGCCGCTCAGTCGGAATCGGCGCTGTCCTCCCTGCGTTCGATGGTGGCCCAACCAGCCTCGATTGGTGTATCGACGGACCGTGGCCGGGCAGACTCCAAGGAGTCGGCTGACTTCTTCGAGTGTGAGCTCCGGATCCAGCAAGCGGCGGATGAGTTGCTGCCGGGTTTCCTTGAATTCGCCGCGATAGTAGTTGGCGGTCACGCTGTCGTCGAAAAACGTTCCGAGGAAGTGGATGTTCTTGGGGAGAGAACTCCAGATCTCTTCGAGTTCGGGGTCGATCACCTCGACTTTTTCGTCGATGACTTTCGCCTTGCGCGGTCGGGGAGCGCTGAGTTGGCGCTTCCGGAACTTCACCTTGCCGTTGCCGGCTTCGGTGGTGGCATCTTCGCTGGTCTGGGCCGCCATCGGCCGGTCGGAGAATCCTTTCTCGATGTATTCGAGCGGGTCGAACCCCTTTTCCTTAGTAGTGTTCATCTTTTCTTGCAGGGACAATTATTTTACTCTTGTGACCGCCCTCCCGTTCAAGTTGTTCGGAATTCGTATTCACGATTTTAGTGAAATTTTGAGATCAAGTTTAATCGGTTCACCCTAGACTGATGATTTCTGGGGGCGGGTCACAAACATGGAGTCGCCGAAGCTCAGAAACCGGTATCCCTCTTGGAGAGCGGCATCATAGGCTCTTTGGAGAGCAGGTTCTCCGCAGATCGAGCCGACCATCAGGAGCATCGTGGTTCTGGGCATGTGGAAGTTTGTGATCAACCCATCCACCACCTGCCAAGCGTAGCCCGGACGGATGAAGATCTCGGTTGTCTTTTGTCCAGGGCGGAGTATACGCTCACCCTCGGCAAAAGATTCAAGTGTTCGAGCAGAAGTTGTTCCTATTGCAATGATTCTGCCTTTACATCCCATGATCTGCTCGGCGGCCCGGTCACTCAGCGTGCATCGCTCGCCGTGCATCTTGTGTTCCTCGACCCTTTCGGCCGAGATCGGTCGAAAGGTATCGAGTCCGACATCCAAAGTGACGGTTGCCCGCTGGACCCCCATCGCCTCGAGCTGGGCGAGGAGTTCGGGAGTGAAGTGGAGGCCGGCCGTCGGGGCGGCGGCGCTGCCCGAAGTCTGGGCATACACCGTCTGATAGCGCTCGGGGTCGCTGAGCTTGGAGTGGATATAGGGAGGCAAGGGCACTTCCCCGGCCTGATCGATCTTCACAAGATCTTCAAGTGAGAATCGCAGAGTCCGGCGACCGTCTTCGTGGACCGCAATGACCTCGGCCAAGAGATCCTCCTCGAACTGGATCTTGGCCCCGACTGGAAGGCGCTTTCCTGGCCGGACCAAGGCAATGAAGGTTCCGGGTTCCCCTCCGCTCGCCAGGAGGAGGGCCTCGACGCGTGCGCCGGTCGACTTATTGCCAAAGAGCCGCCGGGCGCTCACCCGGGTGTCGTTCATCACGATCAAGTCACCCGGGCTAAGCAGCGAAGGCAGATCGCGGAAAATTCGATGCTGGATCGGCGACGAACCATCTCCGACAACCATCAGGCGACTGCTGGCACGATCCGCCAGCGGGGTCTGGGCGATGCGATCTTCGGGGAGCTCAAATTCGATCATCTGGTCAGAGCGAGTCTATTGAACCCATAATCCATACGATTCGTTCAAAGAAGTGAGTCCACTCGCCTTATGAAGCTTTCTCTGTCCCGCGCTCTTCTCGTCATCTCTCTCGCTGGCCTCGCCCTGGTTGGGGGCGCGCAAGATGCGGTCAAGCATTCTCTGCGATTCAAGCCGACGGTCGGCCAAGAGGCCCGGATGCGGTCTTCGATCAACATCAACTTGGAAGGCGAAGAGGTTCAATTCACCTCCATCCTCCGAGTGAAGGTCACCGAAGTTGACAAAGACGGCTCGTTCACCTTGGAAGAAGAAGCCGTTGAAGTGAAGATCTTCGTCTCGGGAACAGAGATTCCTGTCGATGACGACATGAAGAAGTCGGCGGCTGGAGCCTCCCGAGTCGACGCTCGCGGGGTCGTGAAGGAGCTCACAGGGGGCGAGATCGCCGCCCCCGACTACCGGCTGTCGAACCTGATGAGCTTTGTCGCCCCCGAAAAGGATGTGGCCGTCGGAGATAGCTGGACCTATGAGCACCCAGCGAGCACCAAAACCGGCGCGGTGAAGGCTCGGAGCGAATTCAAGTTTGAGAAGATCGAGACTGTCGGCGGACACGAATGCGCCGTGGTCAAGGTCGAGTTTAAGGAATTGGAGGGAGAGAACCCCAGCTCGATGTCGGGCACGTTCTCGATCCGACTAAAGGATGGCCAAACCGTGAAGCTGGTCGGCAACGCCAAGAAGGTTTTGCTCGACCAAGAAATGGAACCGGTCGACATCGCTCTCTCCTACGAACTCCAGTAAAAATTACCGATACTGAGGAGGGATGGTCTCGACGATTGCCGCCCTCCTTCTCTGCTCTCCGGCTTCGGCCATGGCGCTCCAGCCCAAACCCACGCTCGGCAACACCCGGGCCTACCGGCTGGAGATGACCGTTCGGGCAGGAAAGATCGAGAACCGACTGACGGCCCAGCTGACCGAATCGCCCCTGCGCCGCGAACAAGGCGAGATCGTCTGGCAACGCTCGGTTCGAGATCTGAGAGTACAGGACGGAGACCGTCAAGTTTCGCTTCCTGATACGGCCGACCAAACCGTGTTCGCGCGCCCATTCGAAGGTCGGCTGAGCCCCGGCGCGGCAGGATTCGTCCGACTTTTTGATGCTTGGTGGCCGGCCTGGCCTGATGCGGCGGTGACGACCGATTCTCGATGGAGCGGGGCCGACGGTTCCGTTTTTTCGCTGAAGGAACGCACCGCTGAGGCCGTTTTGATTGGGATCGAGTCCCCGAGCAACCCCAAAGTCCTGCGCCGCAACGGATGGATCCGCCTGGACCCAGCCGAACTGCGACCCACCGCCGCCGAGATCACCCTGGACGGGGTCGCGCTGGGCAACAAATCGACGGCAACGGTCTGGCTGAAGCTCAGCCCCCGATAGAGCGCGGAAACCCAGAGCGCCGCGGAACCGATATGCTCAGTGAGAGCCAAGCCATGCAACATCCGCGGACGATTCAGGAATCGGAACTGGCCGACCTTTTGGCCTAGCAGAACTGCCTCACGAGACAGGCAGGATTAGATGCAGCCTGTAAGAGATGACGCCCGAGCCGTAGACAGACGATCTTCTCCATGATGGATAATTGATCCATGGACCCTCTAGTGTTTCGACAAATGGTTGTGAACCACGCGAGGCAGGCGCATGGAGTCGACGTCAGTTATGTGAGCCAGGTGTGGATAGAAGAGTGCATGAAACTGGGCATGACGCCTTTGCAGGTCGGAGACCAAGCTGCCCAAGGCGCCATGAGAATTGCTCAACGTCCTCCAACGTCGAATCAGTCCATCTTTACCCAAGTTGGTCGGTGGCTGAACAGAATCCTTGCCAGGTATCCAAAGGATGCACAGGTAGGAATCAAGGCTGTCGGCGGTGCAGTTTTACTGGGAGGATTCATCTTGCTTGGGGGGATCCTGATGCACAACTATCGGAGAGAGTCGGCCGAGGCGGCTAGAGCAGAATCTGCCCGGGGACTCGCCGAGGATAAAGAGGCGCTTCGACGCTCAGTAGAGCAAGGAAGGCAAGAGGCGGCCCGGAGAGTCGCCGAAGAAGCCGAAGCAGCCCAGAAGGCACGAGATTACGAACGAGCAAGAAGCGATCCGAACTTTCTCGGTCCAGAACCGCCGACCCTTGCCGATGGTGTCCCTCTGGAAGCGGCCGTTTTTCTCTCTGCTACTCTTAAGGATCCCAGCAGCATTTCATTTTCGTACGTAGGCCCGTGGCGATATACGCGAGACAACAAGTGGACTAAGCGAATTGGCTTTAGGGCAAAGAACAGCTTCGGAGCTACTGTACTTAATTATTTAGAATTAGTATATAAGGGCGACCAGTTACTAAAGAACGAGTCAAGGGTCTTACCTTAATTTTGGGTGTCACTGGATTCTCCTAACGCGGTCCAGGACACTTGAAACTGGCTATGGCTAGATGGTGGAGTCCAACCTGATCTAGGATCGGCCGTAGTGCGGCGATAATCTCGTGGAGGTCAAGGCGACCAATGGAGATCAATTGATCAGGCGCAAAGGGCAGCCCCAGAGAATGAGAACCTCGGCGAGTTGCCTCCGACATCAATCAACTGCTCCGGAAGTGACCCTCAACAACCATCCGGGCAGGCCGGTGCACCAGGCTTGAACTCAAACCTCAGGTGAGCAGAGGGAACATTTACGGCCAAAACCGTGGTAAAAGCCGGGAGTGAAAGTTCGGTTGGCCACGGGGGCGGGAGCTCTCGTTTTTGTTCTATCGGCAAGCGCATGGGCGCAGACGGCGGCAGGGGGGGCGATCCCCGAAGCGTGGGCCAAGGCGATCCCTTGGCGCAGCATCGGACCAGCGGGAATGTCCGGGCGCACCACTGCGATTGAAGTCGACCCCACCGATCCCTTTACGTGGTATGTCGGCCTCGCGACCGGCGGGATCTGGAAGACCATCAACAACGGTGTGACCTTCGAGCCAATCTTTGACCGTTATGGCAGCAGCAGCATCGGCTCTTTGGCCGTCGCGCCGAGCAATCCCCAGGTGCTCTATGCCGGCACCGGCGAAAACAACCCCCGCAACAGCGTGACCTATGGTGACGGGATCTATCGCAGCGCCGATGGCGGAAAGACCTGGACCAATGTCGGTCTGCGCGATAGCTATCAGATCGGACGGGTCGTCGTCCACCCCAAGAACGAGAACGTGGTCTACGTCGCCGCTCTCGGTCGACTTTGGGGCCCGAACCGCGAGCGAGGACTCTTCAAAACCACCGATGGCGGAAAGACCTGGAGTAATGTGCTCTATCTGGACGACCGAACCGGGGCGATCGACCTCGTCATGGATCCCAAGAACCCCGACACGCTCTATGTCGCGATGTGGGAACGGATGCGCGATGGCTTTGACAGCCACAGCGGCAAGCCCGAGATCCCGAACGGCTATGACGGCTACGACCCGATGGTCAAGTGGGGCGCCAAGGCCGGGATCTACAAGACCACCGATGGCGGCAAGAACTTCCGCCGACTGACCCAAGGTCTGCCGACCAGCAAGATGGGCCGCATCGGACTCTCGATCTATCACAAAGACCCCCGCGTCCTCTTTGCCGTCGTCGATAGCGAAAAGATCGGCACCGGTCTGCCCCAGCCACTCCTAACGGTCGGGTTTGCGACGACCGAAGACGCCCAAGGAATCCAGATCAGCCAGATCGTCGAAAAGGGTCCGGCCGAAAAAGCAGGCCTGAAGTCGGGCGACGTCTTGCGAACGTTGGATGGGCAAAAGCTGACCGATCTCAAACCGCTCTTCGCCGCGCTTCGAGCCAAAAAAGTGGGCGAAACCATCACCATCGGCATCGACCGCAAAGGCACGAAGCAAGAGATCAAGGTGACTCTGGAGTTGCGCCCGGGCGTTCCTCCCGGAGCGGCCACCATCGGTCAAGCCATCGGGGCAAGTGTCGAAAACACGGCCGCCGGGCTCGTCCTCACCCGCATCCGCGAGGGCCGTGCCGCCCAAAAAGCGGGCATCCAAGATGGTGACCTGATCTTGAGCGTCGACGGAAAGGCGATCAAGGACAGCAACGAACTTCTGGCCCACCTGGGAGACAAGAAGGTCAACGACAAGGTGCTCTTCAAGGTCAAGCGGGGCGAAGAAACCAAGGATCTGGAACTCGTCCTGAACGAATCCACCGCCCAAACCGGAGCCTTTGCCAACCGACCCTACACCGGCGATCTGGCCGGACAACAGGCAAATGTCCAAGATGCTCAGGGGCCCGAGGGTGACCTGACGGGAGGCGTCTATCGCAGCGACAACGGCGGCGAGACCTGGCGACGGGTGAACAGCCTGAACCCTCGCCCCATGTACTTCAGCAAGGTCGAGGTCGACCCAAGCGATGACCGATACGTCTACATTCTAGGCGTTAACCAACACCGAAGCAGCAACGGCGGGCGAACCTTCACAGCCGACTTCGGTCGCCGTGTCCACGCCGATGGCCACGCCCTATGGATCAACCCGGCGGACGGCCGACACATGATCATCGGCACCGACGGCGGATGGTACATGACCTACGACCGCGGGGATACCTGGGAGCACCTGAACAACTACCCGTTGGGGCAGTTCTATCATGTGGCCTTCGATTTCCGAAAGCCCTACCGCGTGTATGGTGGACTCCAGGATAACGGAAGTTGGGGTGGTCCGAGCCACACGCTGGAAGGCGAGGGCCCGGTGAACGAGGACTGGATCAACATCGGCGGCGGCGACGGATTCGTTTGCCGAGTCGATCCCTTTGATCCGGATATCGTCTATGGCGAGAGCCAAGGCGGATTCATGTACCGCCGAAACCTGAAGACCGGCTCCTCGCGCTCGATCCGCCCTCGACGGGTGGAAGGCAAGACGTATTTCTTCAACTGGAATACGCCGTTCATCCTGAGTTCGCACAACCCCGGCATCTTCTATGCGGCCGGAAACTACGTGTTCAAGTCGATCAAGCGCGGCGACGACCTGCAAGAGATCTCGCCGCTGCTGACCCGCACGACCCGGGGCTCGGCGACCGCCCTGAGCGAATCGCCCCGCGATAGCAACGTTCTCTGGGCCGGCACCGACGATGGTTACATCTGGATCACCCGCGACGGCGGAGCCAAGTGGACCAACGTCACCGAAAACCTGAAGCTGGGAATGCATCGGTGGGTCGGAACGATCGAAGCCTCTCGATACGTGGATGGCCGGGCCTACGTCTGCTTGACCGCCCACCGATCCGATGACGATCAGGCCTACCTCTTTGTCACCGAAGACTTTGGCGCGACTTGGAAGAGTCTCAACGGGAACCTGCCCAAGACGACGACCCGGACTCTGCGCGAAGACCCGGTCAACCCGAACCTGCTGTATTGCGGGACCGAGATCGGGGTGTTTGTCAGCTTGGACCGAGGCGAGACCTGGGCCAAGATGGACAATAAACTGCCCGTCGTCCCGGTTCACGAACTGGCGATCCACCCCGAAGCTCGGGAGCTGATCGCCGGGACCCACGGACGCAGCGTCTGGATCTGTGATGTGAGCGCGCTCCAGGGCATGAACAAATCCACCATCGAAGGGGATGCGGCTCTGTATGCGCCGGCTCCGGGCACACTCTGGCGCTCGCTGCCGGGTCGCGGCGCGGGCAGCGGTCACGAAAAGTTCTATGGCGAAAATCGGCGGTACGGCGTGACTCTCTGGGTTTCGCTGAAGGCCGACGCCAAGAAGGTCGAGCTGAAGGTCGTGGACGTCATGGGGCGCACGGTCCGAGACCTGGAAGTTCCGACCAAGGCCGGTCTTCATGCGATCCAGTGGGATCTCCGGGGGTCCGCTCGGTCGGGCTTTGGTGGCTCGGTTCGGCCCGGCGAATATCGAGCGACCTTGATCGTGGACGGCAAGGAATACTCGGTTCCGGTGAGGGTCGATTCGGATCCCGTACTCGGAGACGAACCTCAGGTGACCGAAGAGTTCACCGAGATCATCAACTGACCTCTAGTCCGTTTGGGGGCCTTCGCTTCCCAAACGATGAAGTCCGCCCCGCACCGAGCCGGGGCGGACTTCATACACTCCCGCATGTCGGCCGTGGGAACCGGTTTGGGCAATCCAGGTTGTCCCGACGAGGACTGGCTCGACCAGCACAGTGTGCGAGTGACCGCCCAGGATGAGGTCGATCCCTGGAACCTGTTCGGCCAGCTCACGGTCGCGAGCATGGCCAATATGGGTCAAGGCAATCACCAGATCGACCTTATTCCGAAGCTCGGCGACCTGCTTGCGGGCCTCCTCGATCGGCTGAGTCCAGAGGTAGCTGCTGGCGGCGGCGGTCTTCATGGCCGAGGTGACCATTGGCACCATGACTCCAAAAACTCCCACCCGGAGCCCTTCGACCTCCAACTGGAGTGATGGCGGAAAGACCATCGTTTTGGCCTCCTTGCGAAAGAGGTTTGAAACCAGGACTGGATGCGCGGCCCCCTCCATTTTTTTGCGAAAGGCAAATTCAAGCGGGTGGGTCTCGCGGTTACCCAAGACGCTTGCCGTGCACCGCAGATCGGCCAGGGCCGCCCAACCTGGATCGCGAGTTAAAGGGACGGCCAAGTTTCCGGCCCGGATGAGGTCACCGCAATCGAAGTAGAGATCGCATCCCCCCCTCAATGAACGCAAATCGGCAAGCCGACTCTCGGTCAGCTTGCCGTGAAAATCGTTGGTGTGGAGAATCCTCAGGGCTTGGCGGGGGCGCTCGGCGCAGGGACCTGGGGAGCTCCGGGAGGAGCCGACTGCGTAGCCGGGGCTCCGGGTGGGGTCGAACTTGGTGCTGGCGTTTCGGGATTGGCCGGAGCCGATTTCGCCGCCGGAACGCCTAGATTCAGCTGTCCGGTTCGCACCCGCATTTGGTTGGCAACGTCCAGGCCCAGCATGAGGACCATAAAGACCACGCCCATGATCAGCGTCACTCGGCTGATCTGCTCGTCGATGGTCGCCTTACCCTTAAAGGACGTACGAATCTGGCCACCACCGGCGCTCATCGCATCGCCCTTGCTGGTCACCAGGATCAGCAAAGTAAAGAACACCGCGACCAAGACCGCAAGTGCTAGCAACGTATAGTAGACGCCATCCGCCACAACTCTACAAGGATACCCTCAAGGGGGCCATCCAGGGAACCCAGTGGGCAATCGTCACGATCAGGGTCATGGTGGTGGTCGATCCAAGAAGAATAAACGGCAGCCCGGTGGCCGCGAGTCGAGTCCAAAAGCTGGGATCCACCCCCGGTCGGGAGGCGTATTGCCGGAGAAGGTCCTCGCCGGCATCGATTCCAAGCTGGATCTGACGTGCCGAGGGCGGCTTGGTCGTAACGTGACGCTGAAGCCACATGCCAACCGGTCGCCAGAGCAGGAGGGCCGACAGAGCGGCGACGAGGGCCTTGAGTTCTTGGTCGGGCGTCCAGTTCCCACTGACGACGGTGAGGAAGATCAGCATTCCCGTCACGAAGTTCGTGCCACATCGGGGGTGCAAACGGGGCATCCGTCCGACGACAGCAGGGGTCAAAGGTTCACCTTGCTCGATCGCGTGGACGGTCATGTGTTCGGCGGCGTGGATCCCGGCGAGTGGGGAGGCCCGGAGTAAGCCCAGAAACATTGCCGTGATCAGAAAGCCCACGAGGCTGAGCTGGCTGCTCCCACTCAACCCCGAGCCGGTAAACCAAGGCCGGTCAAAAATGGTGTAGACGGTGAGGACCGAAATCGAGTGGAGCAGCACCAACGCAGCCCCGGTGAGCACCAGAGGCAATCCTTTTGCGCCCGCCCGTAACGTGCCATTCGTCAGATAGACCCCGAACGGAGTCGCCATTCCCCCCACCATCTTGGGCCTTGGAGCCCGGAAAGGCGGCTGGACGAGGTCGCTCGGCCGAATTACTCCGACGAGTCGTTCTTGGGCGTCGACGACGAGAAGCATCGACCATGGCCCATCGGCAAGCATCCGGAGCGCGGTTGCGGCCGATTCGTGAGCCCCTACCGACGGGGGCGCGGCACTCAAGACCGCGCCGACCGGGGCGTCAGATTCTAACCCCGCACGCAAAGCTTGGGCGAGTCCGGATTGGGTCGCCATACCCACGATGGTTCCTCCCGCCACCACCGGCAGCGCCTCGACCCCACGGACATTCAGCAGATGGGCGACCTTGCCGATGGACTCCACGTTGCTCACGGGGTCTACCACCCGGTAGAGTTCGCCCACCAATCGGGTCAGGTTGCCGTTCATTGGGCTGGGTTAGTCCTTCCAGTCGGCAACGAAGATGTTGGTTTCTCCTCGCTCGCGTCCGTTGCGGTTGCTACCCCAGACGAGCTTCTTGCCGTCCCGAGTGAACATCGGGAATCCGTCGAACTCGGGGGTGTGGGTAATTCGCTTGAGCCCGGTCCCATCGACGTTAACCATCCAGAGATCAAATTCCCGGCCCCGGGGGTCGCCGTAGTTGCTACTGAAGATGATTCGTTTCCCGTCGGGGTGCAAGAACGGGGCGAAGCTTGCCGCGTTCAGTTGGGTGACCTGCTTCTTGTTGCTCCCGTCCGCGTCCATGATCCAGATTTCGAGCTTGCCGGGGCGGACGAGGTGTTCCTTCAGCAGGTTGTTGTATTCCTTCTCTTCCTCTGGAGATTCGATTGTGTCGCGGCGATAGACGATCTTTTTGCCATCCCAGCTGACGAAGGGGCCACCGTCATAGCCTGGGACATCGGTGAGCTTTCGGATGTCGGTCCCATCGAGGTTGCTGCGGTAGATTTCGAGATCACCCTCAAATGACCCCGTGAAGGTCATGTACTTTCCGTCGGGTGAGATCGTGTTTTCGGCGATGTAGCCGTTTCTCTCCAGGATCTTTTCGGGCTTACCACCGCCCACCGGCACGCGGTAGAGCGCGAATTCGGGGTTCACCATCCAGACGTAGCCTTTGCTCATATCGATCGCCTTTTGAGCCCCTTCGTTCTTCTCGTGGGTACTGCTGAAGTAGATCCACTTTCCGTCGGGTGAGAAGTACGCGCAAGTGCAACGACCGAGTCCGGTGCTGATGAGTCGTTTGTTGCTGCCATCGGCCCTCATATGGAAGACCTGCTCGTCGGGGAAGCCGTTGATCCGGGCCTGGAAGACCAAATTCTTACCGGACTTATCCCAATAGGCTTCCGCATTCTGCCCGCCAAAGGTGAGCTGGCGGACGTTTCTCAGGTGCTTTTCCTCGGGGTGCGCGGCGGGCTTCGCATAGAGATGCTTGTTGGCATCCAGGTTTTCTCGGGTTGGGCCAGACGCAAGCTCGATGTGATCGAGGTCGGGATGAAGCAGGGCCAGAGCAAGAAGACTACTCAGAAACATCTCCCTTTCATTCTGGCCGAAATGAGGTCCAGAGTCTGACCTTAACATCCCCGCCGGTACAATAGAGCTTCATGTCCATCCCCAACGTCCGCAACATCGGCATCATCGCCCACGTCGACGCGGGCAAGACGACCACCACCGAACGCATCCTCTACTACACGGGCGAGAACCATCGCCTGGGCGAAGTCCACCTGGGCAACACCCGCATGGACTTCGACCCGCAGGAGCGCAGGCGCGGCATCACCATCCAGAGCGCGGCCATCACCGTGCGCTGGAAGGGCACGCCCATCACGCTCATCGACACACCCGGCCACATCGACTTCAACATCGAGGTGAACCGCTCGCTGCGCGTGCTGGACGGCGCGGTGGTCGTGTTCGACGGTGTCGCCGGCGTGGAGCCGCAGACCGAATCGAACTGGCGCCTGGCCGACCGGTACGGGGTGCCCCGGATCGCCTTCATCAACAAGCTCGATCGCGTGGGGGCCGGGTTCGACCGTGTCGTGGCGCAGATCGAGGAACGCCTGGGCGCCACGGTGCTGCCGCTGCACATCCCCATCGGCGCGGAGGGCGACTTCCGCGGCGTGGTGGACCTGCTGACGATGCGGGCGTTCGTGTGGTCCAGGGACGATGCAAGCGAACCCGCCGTGCAAGCCGAGGTGCCGGCCGAACTGGTGGCGCAGGCCCTGCGCCAGCGCGAAGCGCTGGTCGCGGCGGTGGCCGATGTTGACGAGGCCGTGTTCGAAGCTGTCGTCTCCGATCGGGAGCCGTCGGTGGACGCGCTGCGCGCGGGCCTGCGTCGCGGCGTGATCGCGGGTCGCTTCGTGCCCGCACTGGCCGGCTCGGCCTTCCGCAATCGCGGGGTGGAGCCCCTGCTGGATGCGGTGGTCGACTACCTGCC
The DNA here is from genome assembly GCA_002343825.1 of Chthonomonas sp. UBA2391. Taxonomy (GTDB): domain Bacteria; phylum Armatimonadota; class Fimbriimonadia; order Fimbriimonadales; family Fimbriimonadaceae; genus UBA2391. The sequence continues at coordinate 230 of DDSL01000054.1, read as the reverse complement.
CGCGCCCGCTGACGTCGCGCCCGACGCCGGGGCTCATCAGCCCCTGGCCGCGCTCGCGTTCAAGGTCGTCGCCGACGACCATGGCGCCAGGACGTATGTGCGCGTCTACGCGGGCGCGCTGCGCCGTGGCGACACGGTGCTCAACGCCAGCACCGGCAGGACCGAGCGCGTGAGCCGGCTGTACGACGTCTACGCGAGCGACATGGTCGAGCGCGAGAAGCTGGAAGCCG
>DDSL01000038.1 GCA_002343825.1 Chthonomonas sp. UBA2391 | reverse complement strand
ATGTACCATCGAGCATTGTCGCTCAGTCCGGCGTAACCGGCTTCGTCGTACATCAGGGGTTCGCCGTTCTTCCAGAGCGACATGTGGATGTGCATCCCGCTACCGTTGTCCCCAAAGACCGGCTTCGGCATGAAGGTCGCGGTNNGCACGACGTACTTGTACTTCTGCAACTTGTCGGCCATGGTGAGCAGGGTGTCAAATCGCATGTCGATTTCACACTGACCGGCGGCGGCGACTTCGTGGTGGTGCATTTCGACGTGGATCCCAACGTCGAAAAGCTTCATCATCATGTCGTTGCGAACGTCTTGGAGCTTGTCGTTCGGCGAGCAAGGGAAGTATCCGCCCTTCGGCCGCATCGTATAACCCAGCGAACTCTCGGCGCCGCTGTTCCAATAGGCTTCTTCGCTATCGACTTCGAAGAACGAGCCCTTGGCGTGGTTATCGTAGCGGAGCTTGTCGAAGAGGAAGAACTCGGCTTCGGGGCCGAAGAAAGCGGTGTCGGCGATCCCGGTGGCGCGCAGGTATTGCTCGGCCTTTCGCGAGACGTAGCGCGGGTCGCGGCTATAACGCTCGCGGGTGATCGGGTCCTCGATATCGCAGATGATGACGGCGGTCACGTAATCGCTGAAGGGGTCGATGAAGACCGAAGCGGGATCCGGCACCAGCAACATGTCCGATTCGTTGATCGCTTGGAATCCTCGAATCGACGAACCGTCGAAGGCAAGACCCTCTTCAAAGACGTCGGCATCAAAGTCTTGGGCGGGGATCGTGAAGTGGTGCCACATCCCGAAGAGGTCGGTGAATCGAATATCGACTAGTTGGGCCTTCGATTCGGAGATCAGCTTAAGCGCATCTGCTGGGGTCATCGTGTTTCTGCTCCTCGTAACCTACTCTGGGCTTTTACCCGGCCCAAAACAAAAAACGCCGGTGACACGAAGGCCACGATCGGCGTCATTGCGGGGGACTGACCTCTTTGTCAAACCGTCCTTCATTATCGCAGTGTTAAGGCAAATTTTGCTAGAAGCCCCGGTTTGCGGACGAAACTTTCTCCCCGAGCCGGGTTCAGACCGCGTCGACGACCGTTCCGTTCGGAAATTCGACCCGGTCGCCAGGGCGGATCTTTCGGCCTCGGCGGTTGTCGGGTTCTCCATTGATCAGGGCCGAGTTGTCAGCCAGCCAAGCCTTCGCTTCGCCCCCGGTCTGGATGACATCGGCGACCTTCAGCAGTTGTCCAAGAGTGATGTATTCCTCTCGGAGTTTGACCTGGATCGGGGCCGAACCCGCCGTTTTGGGCGGAGTCGTGAGGATCTGCTGGAGCCTCTCGGTGACCAAGGCGAGAACCTTTCCCCGGTGGCTGACCGCGTGCTTTTCGTCTGCTGTCAGAGTCGCCATCGTGCGGCCGTTTTCTCGGACGACAAAGATGGGATCGTAGCCAAATCCCCCCTCCCCTTCCAATGTTTGACCAATGTGGCCCTCGCAGATGCCCTCAAACGCTTCGGTCTTCTGATCGGGGCGGGCAATCGCCACCCAGCATCGGAACCGTGCTGCGCGAGCTTCGCCCTCCAGGCCAGCCATCCGCTCAAGGATAATGCCCATCTTCTCGGGGAACGGAGTCTCTTCGCCCGCAAACCGCTTGCTGTAGAGGCCAGGTTCTCCTCCGAGGGCATCGATCTCGAGCCCGGCATCGTCGGCGACGCTTGGCAGACCGGTTGCTCGGCAAGCGCTCTCGGCCTTGATCCGGGCATTTTCCTCATAGGTCGTTCCCGTTTCTTCGGGCTCGGGGGCCTCGGGAAAGTCCGCCAGGGTCAACCATTCCACTCCTGGCAAAGAGCGGGAAAGAATTGTGAGCATCTCTCCTGCCTTCTTGCGGTTATGGGTCGCGATGACGATCCGGTTCATCAGATACCGAGGGCTTCGCGCTGCATCTCGTGCAGTTGGACGATGCCTTTTTTCGCGAGGGCCAACATTCGGCCGAGGGCTTCCGCGCTGAACGGATCAGCTTCGGCGGTCCCCTGGATCTCCACGAATTTGCCGCTGCCGGTCATTACGACGTTCATGTCGGTCTGGGCCTGACTATCTTCTTCATAGTTCAGGTCCAAGAGCTCCTGGTTTCTAACGATTCCGACCGAGATCGCGGCGATCGGTTCCTTCAGGAGAATTCGCTGGATCATCCGCTTTTTGATCATGTACTCCATCGCCTGGTAAGTCGCGACGTAGGCAGCCGTGATACTTGCCGTTCGAGTTCCTCCGTCAGCTCGCAGTGCGTCGCAGTCCAGGGTAATCGTCCGCTCGCCCATGGCCTCGACATCCACGACAGCCCGCATGGCGCGGCCGATCAGGCGCTGGATCTCCAGCGAGCGGCCGTTGGCGCCCCGATTCGAGTCTCGTTGGTTCCGGTCCCGACCGGATCGCGGCAACATCGCGTACTCCGCCGTCACCCAACCCTTGCCCTGACCCTTCATAAATGGGGGGACCCGGTCTTCAACGGTGGCGGTGACGAGCATGTGGGTGTCACCCATTTGGATCAAGCAAGAACCTTCGGCAAATTTCGCGAATCCGGGTTCAAGGGTGACGGGGCGGAGCTGATCCGCTTGGCGTCCATCGTTACGCATACTTTAGCGGAGCGTACCTACTTCCGCTGGATGGCGAGGGCAACGGCGCAGGCCGCCGCCGTATCCACCCGCAAGACTCGAGGACCCAACGTGACTCCCCGGTCCCCGATCTTCTGAACTTCGGCGCGCGTCCAACCTCCTTCGGGGCCGATCACCAAGACCACCGGAACCCCCGCCGCCGGAAGGGCTTCGGCGAGACTCTCCTGAACGCATTCCAGCTCACTCAAGACTAGAACATGAGGGCCCGCGAGTTCGAGGACCTCGTCAAGACTTTTCAAGAGTTGGATCCGAGGAAGCCGGGTCCGAAAGCTAACTTCCGCCGCTTCACGGGCGATCTTCTCGAGGCGGCGGATCCGATCTTCCGTCTTCTTGGCATCCCAGCGAACCACCGTCCTTTCGGTGGGGAAGAGCCAAAACTCTTGCACTCCCATCTCGGTGCCCATTCGGACAACTTCGTCGAGCTTGTCGGGTTTCGGCAGAGCTTGGGCCACGATCACAGGATTCTTGGCTTCGTTGGATTCCTGAACCTTCTCTTCGACGACGGCGCGCCGCCCGTCCAGTCGGCAGCGCCAAACGGAGACCCCGTCGTTGGGCAAAACGGCCACCTCGTCTCCGGTTCCGAGGCGCAGAACCTTGCGAAACTTGTCGATCTCCTCCGTCGGAAGTTCGATGACTTCTTCCTCGGGTTCTAGACCCAGGACAAAGCAGCGGGGAAGAGACCTTAGCGGAGGAACCGTGCCGCGATCCATTGATCCTCTTGTTCTTGGGCCTGCAAGACGAATCCCACTCGCTCGGCGGCGGTCAAGACATCCGGCCAGTTTTGATCGATGATCCCGCTGACCAGCCACGTCCCGCCCGGACGGACCACCGCTGCCGCGTCGGGGCTCAGATGGATGAGAGCGGCGGAGATGATGTTACTCAGGACGATATCCGCCTGGACCCCGTCTTCATAGGGTTCGAATCCCTTGCCGGTAAAGAACTCCACATCGACTCCGTTGCGGGCCGCATTTTCTTCCGCCGTTTCGACGCTGGCCTTCTCGACGTCGTTACCCCGCACCCGAGCCGCCCCCAGCATCACGGCTCCGACGCTCAGGATTCCGCTACCGCAGCCAACATCGATCACGTCCTTCCCGGAAAAGTCCACGCCTTCCATCAGAGCAAGGCACATCCGCGTCGTTGGGTGATCACCGGTGCCAAACGCTTGCCCGGGGTCCAAAACTAGCACCCGGTCTTCGGGCTGAGCCTCGAACTCTTCCCAGGTTGGCCGAACGACCCATCCTTTGCCGATCCGGCGGGGCTTGAAGAAACTCTTCCAAACCGCGTCCCAGTCTTGTTCGGGTTCCTCGGCGACCTCGATCTGGACGGCGCCAAACTCCTTCAGCCGTTCGGTTAGCCGGGTTATCGTCTCGGACTCAGGTTGGTAGGCATAGCCACCGATGGTGGGTGGTTTGTCGGTCTGGACCGTCCCGTTAAGTCCTTCCGATTCGAAGATTTCGTCCCACGCCGACCAGTCTGGCGGCACGCTAGGGAGCGTGGCGGTGATTCGGGTCCAAGTCCGGCTCATCCTTTCCTCTTCTTGAAAAGTCCACCCAGCAGGGAAGTGTCTCCGTCGCCTTGGGGATCTCGTTCACCCCTAAGGGCAGCCAAGTCGCGGATCAACTTAATCTCGGCTTCGCTCAGCTTGGTCGGGACCACCACTTGGATCTGAACGTAAAGATCTCCTCGGGGGCCGCCGCGCAGGGGTGGAACGCCAAGACCCTTCACTCGCAGTTCCGTTCCGGGCTGGGTTCCCGGCGGGATCGTCACTTCGACCTCTTCGGCCACGCCGTCGATCTTCACCGTGTCACCGAGCGCAGCCTGGGCGAAGCTGATCTCAAGTGCGGTTCGGACGTGGATTCCGTCTCGCAAGAAGCGGTCATCGGCGGCGATATCGACTTCCACGTAAAGATCGCCGTTGGATCCTTGACCCAGGCCTTCGCCTCCGCGACCCTGGAACCGGATGCTCATGCCATCCTCGACTCCCGCCGGAACGTCAACCGCCAGTTCCTCCTGGGTCAACACCAGCTTGCGGCCCTTGCAGGTGCGGCACGGGTCCTTGATGATCACGCCTTCGCCACGGCAATTGGGACAAGTGGTGCTCGTCCGGACTTGACCGAGAAAGGTTTGTTGAATTCGCGTGACCGAACCCGTCCCGTTGCATTGAGGGCAAGTTTCGGGGGCCTTTCCACCCTCGACTCCGGTGCCTTGACAGCTTCCGCAGCGCTTGGGTCGATCGTAGCGGATCTGCTTGGAGACTCCCGCGACCACATCGCGAAGGTCGAGCTCGACCCGCGCCTTCAGGTCTTGTCCGTCGACGCCGTTGCGACGTCGTTGCTGGGTTCCTCCACCGAAGAAGGTTTCGAAGATATCGCCGAGGTCGAACCCTTGGCCTCCGAAGAAATCACCCGGGCCGCCGGTCGGACCGTCGGTCGATCCGAACTGGTCATATCGGGCCCGCTTCTCCTCGTCGCTCAGGATGTCGTGCGCGGCACTGATCTCCTTAAAGCGCTCTTCGGCTTCTTTGTTACCTGGATTGACGTCAGGGTGATATTGTCGGGCCAGTCGCCGGTAGGCCGCCTTGATCTCTTGCGGACTTGCCTGGCGACTGACGCCGAGGACCTCGTAGAGGTCTTTTGCCATATCTTAGACTTCGGACTCGCCTTCTTCCGCGCCCTCTTCCTGATCGGCGAGTTCATTAAGGGACATCGTGTCATCCGACTCAGGAGCCACCACATCTTCTTCGGCATCATCGCCGAGGATGTCCAGCAGAGACCCCGCAGCGCTATCGGCGGCCAGTTCCTCTTCGTGGTCATCGCCTTCATCGAGAGTGGCGACAAGCTCGACTTCGACGTCGTCGAGTCCAGGCAAGAGCATGCCGAGTTCGGCCGGGCGAGGACCATCGAGGTGGAGATCCACGTCGACATCGAGCGGAGTGCGCTCCAGCTCTTCGGTCGGCAGGACAGGCTTGATCTTTCCTGCCGCGATTTCGGCCATCGCAATGGTCAAAGGATGATTCGATTCGGTTCGGATGAGCGGGGGCGCGCCCTCCTTGAGTTGTTTGGCGCGCTTGGCGGCAAGGTTAGAAAGGACAAACTTGCCTTCCGCGAAGCTGCTGAGTACATCTGCCTCGGGCAGACGGATTCCATCGGTGGATGCCATGGGAACTTCCTAGGATACCCGGCATAGTGCTGAGATGCAATCCTAACGGTGACAAGTTTCACCAAGTTGATTCGTCTGCAAAAGCCAGATGGGTTCGCTCGAGCTTGTTCAACAGAACCTCACTTCGCCGATGGTCCTGTGCTTTGCCCTCGGGGCGATCGCGAGGTTCCTGAAGAGCGATCTCAGCCTCCCAAAAGGGGCCTACCAAGTCCTGGCCATCTACCTGCTCTTGGCCATTGGCCTCAAGGGTGGGGTCGCGCTGAGCAAGGTGTCTATAGCCGAGATCGTGCTCCCTCTCGTCGGGACGGTCGTGCTTGGTTCTTTGATCCCGGTGGTGATCTTCTTTGTCTGTCGCGGGCTGGGGCGGCTGGATGCCGTCAACTCTAGCGCGATCGCGGCCCACTACGGGAGCGTTTCGGCGGTCACGTTCATCGCCTGTCTCACCTTTCTCGATGGGATTTCGGCCAGTTATGAGGGGTTTGCTCCCGCTCTGGTGGCGATCATGGAGATCCCCGGGATTGTGGTCGCGCTTCTGCTCGGGCACCGGGTTGCGGGGCGAAGTTCGGGCATGAAGGACGCGCTGCACGAGATCATCACCGGCAAGAGCATCATCTTGCTCGCCGGTGGGATGATCGTCGGCTTCGCAACCGGGGCAAAGGGCTATGGGCTTGTGGAACCCTTTTTCGTCCAGCCGTTCCAGGGCGCTCTCTGCTTGTTCATGCTCGACATGGGTTTGCTCGCCGCCGACCGATTGAGCGAAGTGCGCAAGGTCGGGGCCTTCATCGTGGGGTTGGGCGTTCTCGCTCCGCTGCTCCTTGGAGCGTTGGGAGTCTTTACCGGGATGGCCGTTGGGCTCAGCGTGGGGGGCGCCGCGATCTTGGGCACCCTCGCCGCCAGCGCGAGCTACATCGCCGCTCCGGCCGCCGTGCGGGTTGCGCTTCCCGAAGCCAATCCGAGCCTCTATCTGACCGCCGCGGTGGGGATCACTTTCCCATTCAACCTCGCCCTTGGTATCCCGATCTATCACGCGATCTCGGTCGCACTGCACCGCTAGGCTCCGGTATCCTGCTTTGTTAACATGGGCAATTCGATCACCATGGGCCCACAAGGGCTCGTCGTTCCGAACGATCCGATCATTCCATTCATCGAAGGGGACGGCACTGGTCCCGATATCTGGCGCGCGAGCGTCGCCGTTCTTGACGCGGCTGTGGCCAAGGCCTACGGCGGCGAAAGAAAGATCGAATGGAAGGAGGTTCTGGCCGGCGAAAAGGCCTTTAACCAAACAGGGAATTGGCTCCCCGACGAAACTCTCGAAGACTTCAAGAGCTATTTGGTTGGCATCAAGGGTCCCCTCACGACTCCGGTTGGCGGCGGAATTCGGTCCCTCAACGTCGCCCTCAGGCAGATTCTCGACCTCTATGTCTGTCTTCGCCCCGTCCGCTGGTTTACGGGCGTTCCCAGTCCGGTGAAGGATCCGGGGGCCGTCGATATGGTGATCTTCCGCGA
>DDSL01000045.1 GCA_002343825.1 Chthonomonas sp. UBA2391 | reverse complement strand
CCCCTGGGTCGGGCGCGGCTTCGGGCCGACCGGACCAAACCCCGTCTAGCCAGGAGGCCAGTTCATTTTGCGTCCGCCCAGCAAGTGGGCATGAAGGTGAGGAACAGTCTGGCCGCCATCTTCGCCCTGGTTGATCACGAGGCGGTATCCATTCCCCAGTCCGAGTTGCTCGGCGATGATCTTGGCCGCGTTGAGAATCCTGAGGTGGTCACCCGTTTCAGGAAGGGTCGCGAGGCCCTCGATTTCGGTTCGAGGGACGATCAGGACGTGGATCGGGGCGACGGGCTGGATGTCCCGAAAGGCGACGACGTGTTCATCCTGATAGACGATTTCAGCCGGGATTTCTCCTTGGATGATTCGGGTGAATAGGGTTGGCATACAGTTATCTCACGAGTAATCGAGTTTCAGAAGGGGCAACGGTGGGGTCGGCAAGTTCTCCAAACAAGATCCCGTTGCGGGCTTCTTGGATCTCTACCGTCGCCAAGCGTCGGGCGAGCGACTTCGGACCAGCGAACTGAACGCGGAGGTAGTTCGGAGTCAGGCCTTCGAGAAGCCCATCCGGGGTCACCTTCGACTCGACGAGAACCTCCATCCGGCGACCCACAAATCGCGCCGCATGGGCTGCCCCGGTTTCTTTGGCCGCCTGCGTCAAGACCTCACGGCGCTTCGCCTTTTCTTCGGCGGGGACAGGGTCTCCAAGATGGTCGGCCGGGGTTCCGAACCGAGGACTAAAGCTGAAGACGTGGATGCTCTGGTACCCAACGGTCTTGACGACGTGCAGTGAACTCAGGAACCGCGCTTCGGTTTCGGTCGGGAATCCGACCATGATGTCGGCACTTATACTGATGTCAGGGATTTCACTCTGAAGCCAAGAACAGAGTTCCAGGTAGCGCTCTTGATCATAGGGCCGGTTCATGTCTCGAAGGACCCCCGTGTCCCCACTTTGGAGCGGGATGTGGAAGTGGGGCACGATCCTGCCCTCGGCCATCAGGTCTACCAGCCGTCGGGTGACCTGTTGCATCTCGATGCTGCTGATTCGCAGGCGGTGGATACCCGACTCCTCGCTAAGGAGCCGGACCAACTCGGGAAAGTCGGGACCCTCCGAGCCCGTTTCGGGTCCGTAGCTCCCGATGAGTACACCGGTAAGGACGGCTTCGTGATAGCCTTGATCGGCAAGGGTCCTCGCCTCTGCCAACACCTGATGCCAGGGGCGACTGGTCATGACCGGACGGGTGAAAGGGATCGAACAATAGCTGCAAAAGACGTTGCAGCCATCCTGGACTTTGAGGGTCGCTCGGGTCCGGTTTCGGGTCTTGTCCTCTAGGTTTCTTGGCGGGAGTTTGTTCCACTGAGGACGGAGATTCACCAAATGGTGGAGGGTTTCCAGCTTGTCCGGATTCGGGACGACCAACGAGGCCCCCTCGAACGCGACGTCTTTGTTGATGCCCATCTGGGCGGCACAGCCGGTTACGACCACGTCGGCTTCGGGGCGTTGTCGCGCAAGTTTGCGGACCATTTGCCGACTCTTGTGCTCGGCGATGCTGGTGACGCTGCAAGAATTGATCACATAGACCTCCGCTTCGGCGTCGAAGGGCACGACCTCAAAACCGTGATCCTCGAAGGATTCGAGGATCTTCTGGGTCTCGTACTGGTTGACTTTGCACCCCAAAGTCGTGAAGGCGGCGCGCGGCATCGAAACTTGATTTTACTGGGTGGGGTATCCCCTGTGATACGTCATGAGCCGACTGGAGGAAATGTGGGACCACGTGGGGATCGAGCACATGCTCCTTTGGCCGCTTTCCGGGCTTTATCAGGTCGGATGGCGCCTCTATGAAGCGACCTATTCCCTGGGTCTGAAGCAGGCCAAAAAGCCCCACGACAGAATCCTCTGCGTGGGCAATCTCCGGGTGGGTGGAACGGGGAAGACTCCGGTCACCATCGCGCTTGTTCACCATTTGGTGGAATGGGACTACCAGGTTGTAGTGTCGGTCTCGGGCTATGGTTCACCCGGCAGCCGGGAGGCGAGCCTCGCTCCGGAGGGGCCAATTCTGGCCTCCCGCTGGGGAGACGAGGCCGTCCAAATGCGGGACGCCTTGCCGAACGTGCCTTTGGTCGTGGGTCGTAATCGGGTCCGCGCGGCCGAACTTTGCGCGCAACACTTTCCCGATTCGGTACTGGTGCTCGACGACGGATTTCAACATCTGCCCCTAAAGAAGGACTGGGTCCTCCTGCTCGACCCTCCCTCTCCCAATACCCTCTGCCTTCCGATTGGTCCGTATCGCCAACCGGCGAACGACCTTGAAGGAGCCGACCTAATCGTGCCCCGCGATTTGGACGTGGAGCGCCACCTGACGATCAACCGCGACTCGCTTCCCAAGGAACTCGACCTCCTTTGTGCCATCGCTCGACCCCAGCGCTTTTTTGCCGCCGTCCACGAACTCGGGACGCGGGTTAACCAAATGGTGAGCCTGCCCGATCATGATCCGCTCACGAGTCCAAAGTTGCTCGAATCCATAGGCCAGGGGCGACCCATCGGGGTGACCCAAAAAGACGCGGTCAAGCTGCGCGAGCGCTCGGATTTCGGATCTCGTGAGTGGGTGATTTTCGATGTCGAGGCGCACTTTGCCGACGTAGGGGTGCTTCGCCAAAGCCTGGAGCCGGTACTCTCTCGCCGGTAACGACAACACGTGGCGACTACTTTTCGAAAGCAAATTGAGACCGCTCTGGGGGCTGGGATGCTCCGGATGGCCAAGCGCTGGGTGGGCCGTAAAGGCCCAGGGGAGGCCGAGGCGACTGGAAAGAAGCTCGGCGCATGGGTCTATAAGGTGAGCAAGAAGCGTCGTGAGCGGTGCCTTGCGAACCTGCAACTTGCCTTTCCAGAACTTTCCGACTCGGAACGCGATGGGTTGTGTCAGAGGGTTTTCGAGCACTACGGCATCGTGACCGCAGACTTCCTTAACGCCGACCGCCGGACGCTTGAAGACGTCAAGGGCTCAATGGAAGTGGAGGGCTATCACCATATGGTGGAAGCCTTGGATCTCGGTCGGGGGGTGATCCTGATTACGGGCCATTTCGGAAACTGGGAACGCATGTCGGCCTACGTTAGCGGACTCGGACACAAGCTCACCGTGGTTGCCCGAGACACCCGAAACGAACGGCTTAACCAAATGGTTAACGAGCTTCGCTCCAAAGGCGGGACGGAGGTGATCCCTCGAGGCAATGCGGCTCGGCCCATCTTAGAGCGGCTCCGCAAAAACGAGATCGTGGGAATTCTTCCCGATCAGAACAGTGACGAGGTTTTCGTGCCTTTCTTTGGTCATCTGTGCGGAACGGTTCTCGGTCCGGGGGTCCTCAGCGAGAGAACTGGAGCCCCGGTCATGCCCGTTTACTGCGTCCGGATTGGGACCAACCAGTACCGAATGACCTTCGAGCCACCCTTGACCCCCGCGGAATGGGACGGACCAAAAGGCTCGGGAATGATGGTCGCGATTCATCGCTCCCTCGAGGCTCGGATCCGGGCCCACCCGGAGCAATGGCTCTGGTTCCACGACCGCTGGAGGAGCGCACGGCAACGAGGCTATCTCACCCTCCCCGAATCCTGATCCTTCGCTTTCGGGCGATCGGCGATTGCGCGATGGCGGCCTGGGCCGTCACCGGGCTTCGGAATCATCTTCCCAAGGCCGAGATCACCTGGGCCACCGAGTCCACCTGCGCTCCGGTCGTGGCGACGCCGGAACTCGTTAACCATTTGGTCGAGATCCCCCGAAGCCGATGGAAGAAGAACCGGTGGAGTCCCCAAACCTGGATTGAACAAATCCAGATCTACACGAGCCTGAGGGGGAAACTGGATTACGGCTTTGACCTCCAGGGGCATAGCAAGACCGGCCTGATGCTCGCGCTTTCTCGTCCAAAAGTCCGATGGAGTCTGACGGGGACCGACGCCTTGGTTCGGCGACTCAACCCGGTCGTACCCAATCGCCCGGAGGCCCACAAGGTCGACCAACTGTTTGACGTGCTTCGGGCGGAGTTTCCGGTCGAGAGTCCGGAGTTGCCCATTCTTTATGGAGGAGATCCCACCGATCCAATTCCGCCCGGAGCAATTTCTCTGGGAGTGGGGGCAAGCATCCCCGAGAAGAAGATTCCCACCGAATGGTGGAACGACCTAGCTCGGGCTCTGCAAAAGCACGGGATCCCGGTGGTCACCCTGGGCGGCCCGGCCGACGAGGAGTTGCAGATCGGGGGAATCGATTCACGGGTGGGGAAGACTTCTCTGGCCCAAACTCTCACGATCCTGCACCAGAGCCGGGCCCACGTTAGCGGTGACACGGGAACTGGACACCTCGCCGATGGGTACGGCGTACCGACGGTGACACTCTTCACTAGCCTGAGGAATCACCCTTCCATCTATCGCCCGTATTCTTTCCGGAACCAGGTGATCGAGGGTCTGCCGGACCCGGCGGTGGTGGCCCAACGTGCGATTGAGGCTTCACAATAAGGGCCTATGCCGCGCTACCGGGTTTGCAAGAGGTTCGTCGTCGAATCGGGCCACATGCTGAGCAAGCATCCAGAGGCCTGTCGATACCCTCATGGCCATACCCGGGAGGTGGAGATCGTCGTCAGTTCTCCGGAGCTCGATGCTCACCAAATGGTTGTGGACTTTAAGGCGCTAAAGTTGGCCATTCAAGAGATTGTTGAGAAGTTCGATCACCGGATGGCAATCAATTCCAACGACCCCCTGCGAGCCGAGATGGAGCGGGTTTATCCGGGCTCGACGCTGGTCTTTGAGGACATGGACCCCACAACTGAGGCGATGGCGAAGCACATCTACGACCACGTTGCCGAGACGCTGAGGCAGGGTTTCGAACGAGGCAACTACCGGATTCCTCCGGGCGTGGTTCAGCTGGATCGAGTTCGGGTCGGTGAGACTCCGACGAGCTGGGCCGAGTACGGTGACTAGCGCGGACTTAGGTCGCGGCGAACCATACCGATGACCCAGGTGCCGTCTTCGGGCCCGGCCTTCTCGTGCCAGTCATAAAGAAATCCAGGGACGATCTGGAGCTTGTGGACGCGAGAATCCAACCCCGCGGCAGGGAGGTAGGTTTCGGCGACGACCGGGTAGCAGTCGATTGGCATCGGCGAGCAGTTCAGCGCGTAGTCGTTGGTCGTGTCGATCACGATCACGCGGGCCAGGTTGTGTCTCCAGAGTTCGCCGTCCAATTTTGCCATTCCGACCTGTAGAGACGAGCGGGTGGTCGAAAAAGCATTTGTCGGACGCTTTCGCCATGATTTAGATTCCCCGGAACCCGTGATTCGCGAAAATCATCCTATAATAAAGAAGTGGGAAAGCGTTCGCTTTCCGTTTCAGAGCCCTTATCCTTCGCAACATAGCGAGGAATCAAAGATGATTCAAAGAAAAGCATTTACCCTCATCGAACTTCTCGTCGTCATCNNGATCCTGTTCCCCGTCTTCGCCCAAGCTAAGGAAGCGGCCAAGAACACTCAGGTGACGAGTAACCTGAAGCAGCTCGGGCTTGGCACGCTGATGTATGCCAACGACAACGATGACCAGTTTCCGCTGATCATCGCTCTAGGAGCAGCCGGACAATTGCCCAACACCTGGGCGAACCTGTCGGAGCCCTACACCAAGAACTGGGATATCGTGATCGACACACGAATGCCCGGACCGACCCAGCCAGCGGGGATCAACCGAAAGTTTCAACAATCACAGCACACGGGTGGTACCTCTCGAGCTCTCGCCGTTAAGGGGAACACCAACCCGTTTTTCGTGACCGGTCCGAGTTGGGACATCATCATCAGCGGCGTGACCGGTACGGATCCTCAAGTCCGCTTTGACGGAATCATGGGAGCCGGGGTCGCCACGGCGGCCAACGGTCAACCGGGTGGATATGCCGGTCTTCGGTACGGATCTGATACGGGCGATGCCAGCGTGCCTTCGCTGACGCAGGGCCAAATCGAAGCCATCTCCGAAACAGTGCTCCTGGCTCCGGGCGGAAACTACGACCTTTGGTTTGGCAATGGAAAGGTTCTCGGTGGACGAGCGACCTGGTGCAACTCGGGATATGGAAATGACCCCCGCGCGGCTTGGCCCAACACGGTCAATGTCACCGGCCCCCACGCCCGAAAAACCCCGCAGGATGGAACCGGAAACTACTCCGGCTCTTGTCGCTATCCGAATGGCCAAGCCAACGTCACTCTGACCGATGGTAGCGTCCGAAACATGCCTCTGAAGCGGGTCTATGAAGTCCGCCGACTTGGAGATGGGACGCAGGTATTCTATCGGTTCTGGCCTCAAGGCGGTGCCAACTAAGATGATGAAAAAGCTCTCGCTCTCCATTCTTTGCGTTCTCTCGCTTGCCCTTGTCGCTTCCATGGGTTGCGGCAAGAAAGAAGAGGAGGAAACCACCAGCGGCTTCAAGAACGACAAGCCCGTTCCGGCCGAGGATGGTGGCGGCGCCGCGGCAAAGTAAAGCGTCACCTCGCACAGCCCCCTGCCCTGTCCGGATCCACCGGCGAGGCAGGGGGCTTTTTCGTGGGCGCGAGCCCTGTTATTTCATCTGGGAACTCTATAAGAACTCCAAAATCGGTCCGAATTGGACTTGGAGGTCGACAAAAGTACCGCTATACTCCTTTGAAGTTTCTTGAATTCGTGAGAAATCAAGAGGAGTTTTTCGATGCTGAAGCGCTTGCTTGCCTTTGCCGGTTTGTCGACGGTGGCCCTAGTGGCCCATGCTGATCTCTTTATCTCGACCAACGAGAACCCGTCGGGAAGTGGAAAGTGGTACTTCACCCTGCCGACCGGGGGTGGGAGCTCGACCCAGTTCAATGGGTTCCTCAACCAGTGGAACTCGTTCCCGACCGGCGATCTCTTCAATTCCCCGATCGAGAGACTCGGGTTCTATTGGCGCACGGGTAGCTCCCAAGAGTGGATCCTCGGCGCCAACGCAAACGACATCCGATTGAGCGAAGACAACGATGGTTTTCCCTATGCTCAAAACCCGAAGTCGGTCACGTTCCGCTCCAACCACGGATTGGGTTCGCCCCAAATCGAGTACAAACTCACCTTCAAGCTCACTCCGGTGAGTGGAGTTCTCAAGCAAGCGATTCTCGATATCGATTGGGAGATCAAGAACACCTCGGCTGGAGTTCGCCTCGGAGATTTCTTCATCCTCGGGGACTTGGTGAGCCGAACGAATTCTCTCACCAGCAAAGGCGACGACAACTTCAGCTATGCCAACGGAGTCGGGACCTTTAGCGGAACCAACACTCCGACGGTCTACTTCTTGTCTCGAACCGAGCCGATGGCATTTGAGGCCAGCGGTCAGCCCGGAGAGGCCTCGGTACCACCAGTTCGTGGGAAGCTCGAAGATGGAGCGCAGTCCGAGCTTGCCGACGCGGTTGTTGGGAGCGGAGCTCGCAACTGGGCCCTGGGTTTCCAATTTCCGATTGAGCTCGGGCCGAACGGGACAACGAGCGGATCTCTGGCCCTCGGGCTCAACATCCTTCCAAAGACCGTCGTCCGCGGCAATATCAACCGGGCCGACTACGACTCCTCGCTGGACAACCGAGCGGTGGTGATCGAGATTCGACCGGTTGGTTCGACCAGCCCGGTTGAAAGCCACACCGTTTTTCCGGATAGCAATGGCGACTTTGAATTCCAGACCAATCGGTATGGGTTCTGGGATATCGCGGCCAAGGGGCAACATCACCTGCGGCAGGTGGCGGTGAATCAGCAGATCACCGCATCGGGGGTCGCAAACCTCACCTATGCCGTGACCAATGGTGACGTCGATGGAGATAATGCGGTTACGATCTTCGATTACATCGACCTCAGTACCAGCTTCGACCTCAGCGCCGGGGATGCGGGATACAACCCCAACGCCGACCTCGACGGGGATACCAGCGTTACGATCTTCGACTACATCATCCTCTCGAACGAGTTCGATAAGTCTGGGCAAGACTGAGAGAATCGCACTTGTTCTCGAACTCCCCTGGGTGGCACTCCACCAGGGGAGTTCTTCGTTAGGGCTGTGCGGGAGGCGGGGGTGCGGTGGCGCTGGTTCGGTACCAGTCCGCGTATTCGCCCTGGGTCATGACCTTCGCCCCTAGATCGATCCGGCTGTTCAGATAGCTGAGGATGGTGCGGAGATCGTTCTGGTTGATCGTGTTACCCTGGGTCAGGCCGGTGCGGTTCACGTCGTGGAACATGAGGTTCAGGTGACCTCCCACGGCCATGCATTGGTCGATTGCGGCGAGGGTGGCGGTGACTCCGGCTGCGCTCACGTTCAGGGCGGGCACCTGATAGGGATCGATGGCAAAGAAGGGATGGACCATCGAGGACTGCCCGGTTTTGCGAGACATGATGCGCCCATATCGGACCCCGGCTTGGGTCATGGCGATGCGGACATTAGGCCCAAAAGAACCCTCGGGATAGGCCACCGTGTCGATATCCGAACTGACCCAGCCATTCAGTACGAGGAACTCGCGATTGCGAGTGTAGGCCTGGGTGATCTTGTCGAAACGGATAGCCGGACCCGCGTACGCTTGAACGTCTCCCTCGAAGGTCTGTACTGCCATCAGGGGCTGGGCCGTCCGAAATTCCACCCTGAATCCAAACGACCGATCGAGCGTCGAGCTACCGGTCGTGCGGACTGAGACGTTACCAACTCCCACGATCTTTGCCAACTCTGCCTCGACGGTCCGTTGGTTTTCGTTGGACCTCAGCGGAAGGGTCCAAAGAGAGCCGATCCGGATTCGAAATCGCCCTGTACCAAACCGGATCCCCAGAACTTGGGAACCGGAGGTTGTTCCCGTGAACTCAGGATCGATGCCGCTCTCGTACCTCAAGTGCCGGTCCGAGTGATTTCCGAACTTGAAGCGCCCGGTTCGCCAGAGGAAGTCGAGGTCGCTCTTTCGCAGAGTCTGGACGCTGTCGAGCCCGACTCGGGTGCCCGATTCGACCCAGGTCTTGACGAGATTGAGCGTGTGCCGGATCCGGGGGAATTGTTGGATAACGGGCCAACCATGGTCCAGGACGCTCTTGTGGCCATCGTCCCAACTGCAGGTAAAGACCGCCGGGCCGGTGGGATTGATGTTGATCGAATCCACCTCGACCGGAAAAAGCCCTCCAGTGCGGTCGAGTGCAGGTTGTTGATTGGGAGCATTCAGATACAGAGAAACCTGCCGCATCTCAGGCCAGCGTAAGGTTGAGCCGGCCGCAAGCCGATCGACAACGATGACGTTCCAACCCGGATCCAGGGAAAATCCGAAGTTCCCACTCCCCGAGGGCCCCCTCAGAGTGGCGGTCCCGATGATCGGTGCCCAACTCCGGTTGAGGATCGGGATCGATAGGATCTTGGCATTGGATCGCGGCAAGAAGTCGAAATTGACCGCGACCGCGGTGTTGTCATCGCCGATCGATTGGATCGAGAGTCCACCGTCGCTGTCAAAGATTCTTCGGCTCTGGAGCTGGATTTGGGCGCTGTTGCTCTTGACAATCCCGCTGAGCGAAGAGCAAGTGTGGACGGTCGTCCCTAGGGTCCCAATAAACAGTGCCATGAACTTCTCAACTCCCGAGACACCTTACCTAGTCGATCCGCGCGCTTGAGCCCCCGAAACTGCGGGATTTTCTGGGATTTAGCGGTCGTCGGTGCCCCCGCCGGTTCCGCCGGTGCCGTTCCCTCCGATCGGGCGGGTCCCGTCCAGTCGCGCCTGGCGGATGGCGGTCCACTTGTACCAATCGACAAACTCGCCTTGGGTTAGAACTCGGGCTCCTTGGTCGATCTTGGTGTTCAGATAGTTCAGAACCGTGTAGAGATCGTCGCGGTTGATGGTGTTGCCCTCGGTCGCACCTGTCCGGTTGACGTCGTGGAACATCAGGTTCAAGTAGCCGCCGACGGCCATGCACTGATCGATTGCGGCGAGGGTCTCGGCGACACCAGCCGCACTGACGTTGATCGCTGGGACTTGGTAGGGATCAAGCCTGAAAAGGGGTTGCAGCATCAGTGCTTGGCCATTTTTTCGGGTCATCAGGCGGCCATAGGTCACGTTGGAGCTCTGCATCGCTTGGCGCACGTTGGGTCCGAAGGATCCCTCAGGGTACGCGACGGTATCCACGTCGCTGCTGTACCACCCGTTCAGGACCAGGTAGTCCCGGTTTTGTCGGTAGGCTTGGGCGATCTTGTCCACAGAGATGGCGGGGCCTGCATAGGCCACCAGGTTGCCTTCCGTCGTCTCGACCGTTATGCGCGGTTGAGGTGAAGTGAATTCCACTCGAAATCCGAAAGACGGGGTCAACGTCGGTGAACCGGTCGTTCGAACGACGACTTTGCCCGCACCTACGATCTTGGCGAGTTCGTCTTCAACCGCCCGTTGGGTGGCATTCCCAGGGAGGTGCCCCGTTCGGGAGTTCCCCAGTTTGATCCGAAATCTTCCGGAACCGCTCCGAATGCCGACCACCTGAGACCAGGCCGTAGGAGCCGTGTAGTCGGGGTCGATCCCGCTTTCGTATCGGAGGTGACGGTCGGAGTGGTTGCCGAACTTGATCTGACCAGTGGACCAGAGAAAGTCGAGTTCGTGCAGCCTGAGGGTCTGAGCTTCGTCCAAGCCGAGCCGGTAACCGGCTTCGATCCAGGATTTCACGACGTTGAACGTGTGCGGAATTCGGGGGAACTGTTGGATCACCGGCCATCCGTGGGTCAGGGAGCTCCGTTGGCCGTCGTCCCAACTGCAGGTGAAGACCGGTGGCCCCATGGGGTTGATATTGAGTGCGTCGATCTCGACCGGAAGCAGCCCCTGGGATCGGTCGAGCGCTTGCTGATTTCGAGGAGAATTCAGATAGAAGTCGACGCGCTTAAGTTCGCTCCAAACTAACGTCGATCCAGCGCGGAGTTTATCGATCAGCAAGACATTCCAGCCTGGGTCTAGCTGAAATCCGACGTTACCGTTCCCGGTTCGGCAATAAAGGAAGGCAGTACCCGTGATGGGCGCCTGGGTTGGGTTCCAGACCGGAATGGTCATCCGCTGGGTCGTGGCGCGGGGTGGGAAGTCGAACCGAACGGTGATCGACCAATCATCATTGGCCACCGACCGCAGACCGAGAGTCCCGTTGCGGTCAAAGCTGGGTCGATTGACGAACTGAACCCTGGCTTCGGGGGTCGGAGAAATACCCTTCAGGTCCGAACAGGGGTGAATTGCAAAGCCAAGAATCCCAACGGCAAGAATCGACACAGCATCCTCTCGATTGCAAAAACAATCGTTGAGGACTTTACCGGGTTCCTCGGACGCAATACAAGGCTTGATGCCGTCTATGCGACATGCTTGTTTAGAGGCGCCCGACGGGGTGGAGTTGAGTACTGGTTCCGGTCCGAATCCCCAAGAACTTGCACGTGTCGGCGTATTCTCCTTGGGTCATGATCCGCAAACCAGAATCAATCTTTGTGTTCAAGTAGTTGAGAATGGTCCAAAGGTCGCCCGTATTGATGACGTTTCCACTGCTTGCCTGAGATGGCGACACGTCGTGGAGCATGAGATTGAGGTGGCCCCCAACCGCGATGCACGCATCAATGGCGTTCAAAGTCTCAGTGACTCCGACAGCACTCACGTTAATCGCCGGAACTTGGTAAGGCTCTAGGCGGAAGATCGGGTGCAAGAAGAACCCGTTCCCGTTTCGACGCGCCATCGCTCGGCCATAGCGGGCACTGATGCTTCTCATCGCCCGCAGGACAGTCGGCCCGACCGAGCCTTCGGGGTATGCCACGGTATCCACGTCGCTCGTGACCCATCCGCTCTGGATCAAGAAGTCGCGGTTGACTTGATAAGCCGTAGCGATCTCCGCCTCGGTGAATCCCGCCCCGACATAGGGGATCACATTCCCTTGGGTGACGGTGGCGGTCATGATCGGCTGGGGGGTAGTGAACTCGACACGGAGTCCGTAGGAATTTTGGATAAACGCCGATCCGCCGGCATAAACCTTGACGTTACCGGTGCCAACGATCTTGGCCAGTTCGGCTTCCAGAGAGCGCTGGGAGTTGTTGTGATTGATCTCGGGTGTAAGAGTCCCGCCAAGATTGAGTCGGAACTTTCCGGTTCCCGATCGAACCCCGACGACCTGGATCCGCGATGTGGTGCCCACATAGTTTGGGTTGATCCCGGTTTCGTAACGGAAGTGACGATCGCTGTGGTTCGCGATCTTGAATTGGCCGGTGTTGAAGAGGAACTGGATGTCGCTTGCGCTCATCGTCGGGCTAGCGTCAATTCCCGTGCGCGACCCATTCTGCACCCAGTCTTTCACCACGTTGAGGGTGTGGCGGATCCGAGGAAACTGCTGGATCACCGGCCATGCGTGGTTCAGGACCGTCTTGAAACCGTCGTCCCAACTTACGGTGACGACCGGAGTCCCCCTTGGATTGATGCTCACGGCGTCGAAGGTAAGCGGATACAGACCATTGGCGGTGTCCATTGCGGTCTGGCTTTGGGGGGAGTTCATCAAGAATTCGGCCCGGCGGAGTGTCGCCCAATCCAAGGTTGCACCGGAATTCAGGCGGTCCACGACCAAGGCGTTCCAGCCGGGTTCTACTGAGAATCCAACGTTTCCGCTGCCGGTGGTGCCGGTGAGGAAGAGGGTTCCGTTGATTGCGGCCGTACTTCGATTGAGAACCGGGAGGACGAAGCGCCGGGATTCGGGCTTAGGAGTCCAATCAAATCGGACCAAGACGCTTTGGCTGGCCGTCCCCGTCGAGCGAACCTGGAGCGCTCCATCTCGGTCGAGTCCGGTCCCCCGTACGATGCTCGACTGCGTGTGGGCACTCAGCGTGACACCCGTCATCGACCCCGCGCTATGCACGCTGGTGCCAACAAGGCCGATGAAGATGGCGCTAACCATGAGTCTGTCTCTTACTCTACTCGACGTTTGGCGAGGCGGTAGCCGCTATCCTTGCGAGAATCGGGCTGGTTTTTGAATCCGTCCCCTGCATTCGACGAGAAAATTGGTGGAGGCGGCGAGAATTGACTGGCTTATCCCCATTTCTCTACCCGGTCAGAGTTTTAGCTCTTACGCCTCCTGCTTTTTGATTGAAGTAAGGTTGCTAAGGGTAAAGGTTCATTCCGGAATAGACTTGCCCAAGCCATTCTATCACCTCTATCCCGGTCATTGCGTCTTGGTTTTCATCGGGATCCAGATAAAATAAGTCATCAGGAAAGCCTTCGCAATGTCGCCGGAGCAACCTCAGAGCCGTTCTCATCGCGAGAAAGAGCGCTTGGAACGTATCTTCCCCATAACATTGAAAGACACGCTCCTCCGTGCGAGCAAAACTATCCACCACGTGAATAGTGCATGAAGCGGGATGAGTGTCTGACTGAAGCGCAATGATCGTCAACGCAAACGATGTTGACACCGTGCCCTGGATTTCTCTGTACAGCACTAATGAGATGTTCTTCATCACCATGATTTTGGTAGGGGTGGCTGGTTCCCATTTCTTTACCAGGTCAGAGTGGCCCATAAACGGTGACCAGACAGCCAAAGCATCACTGAACCGGTTTGTACGAGCAAATGGATCACCTATAGCGGAGTATCAACAGACCGGCGGAAAATTAGGTGGAATTCCTGGTTGTGATGGTGCGGGTTTTGGCCATGGTTCCTCAAGCTGCCCCACGCTTCGGTGCTGATGGATCGCTTTGAGCAGGGGGGCAATGCATATGAAGCTGAAAAGTTTGGTGGAGGCGGCGAGAATTGAANNTTGAACTCGCTTCCAAAACCGTCGTACCTAGAATTACCACGAGCGTCTCCCCTGATTGAGTCTCGGTGAGGGTCTATCCCGGGGCCGGCAGACCTTTCACCCAGTTCGGTTTATTTAGTTGCGATGGCTACGAACAGAAGCTCTCGAAACGATCCGGATTTTGCGACGCCCGAATTCTCCCTACCGGCTCGAGAGAGTCAGACGCGCAGTCCTAATTAGGCTGCGTATGCGTAACTGTTGTTGGCAGTTGTTTTTTTGCCGTTTGTTTACGAGGCCAACGGCACCTCGGCTCGCAACGCTAAGTCGAACCGGCTCTGTCGAACCCTTTCGCCCCCGTGCATTTCCATTATGATTCGACAATCGCGCCGACCGCAGAGTTCCCGTGCGAGTTTTTTGGGCCCTAGGGCCTAGAAGGGGGTAGCCATGCCCCGACTTCAGTTCGAAACCGTCCTGCGCTGCACTCCCGAACAACTTTGGGACTTTCACTCCAGTGCCGCCGCGCTCCGAGTTTTGACCCCACCTAGCAAGCAGGTTGAGGTGATCGGCGAAGATCTGGCCGTCCGAGATGGGGCGATCCACAAGATCAGGGTCCGGCAGTTTGGGCTTCCGCTGGTCTGGGTCGCCCGGATCGAGCAGGTGCAGCCGCCCCATCAGTTCGTCGATGTGGCGGTGAAGTCGCCCTTCAAAAGCTGGACTCATCGGCACGAGTTTTTGGCCCACGCCGAGGGTGCGTTGCTCCGAGACACCATCGACTTCGAGATGCCCCTCGGCCCGCTCGGGAGTTTGGTGTATGCGCTGATCGTCCGCCGCGACCTGGAGTCCATGTTCGCCCATCGGCACAAGGCGACCAAGGAGGCGCTGGAGTCGGGCCGTGGGGTCTCGGGCTAACCTGGGTGTTGCTTGACGAGGGTGAGTGTGATTTGGGGTGTCCTCATCTCGTAGACGGTTCCTCCGGGGAGGACCAGCGTGCGGAACGATTCACCCTTGGATTCGCTGAGGACCTCGTAGACCTCCGTCTTCTTGTCTTGCCACAAAACTTCCCGCGTGCCCACGTAGGTCACCTGGGTGAGATTCCAGTTGAGGTCACCGAGGCCAAAGTTGTAGGAAACCGACCGGGTCCCCTTGGGTGGAACTGTCGGCGAAAACCAAAAGGTGCTCGCATTTTCTCGCTTGGTCCCGTCGGGTAACCGGAACGCTTCGTCCACTTCTCTTTGGCCCTGCTTGCCGGTGACCCGGGCAACGTCTTCGGCGATCTTGGCGCTGAGGTCCAAGTTGACCTGGCCGTTGACGGTCTGTCGCAGACTGAGCTCGGTTTGGCGTCCCTCGGAATCGTAGATCCCGATGGAGCGGCTCTCGATCTTGGCGCCGTTCCCCTCAAAGTTCAGGCTGACGACCGTCCGTAAGCCTCCATCGGGCTGGGGCAGCCGCTTGAGAAAGGCCTTCCCGCTCGTGATGCTGGGCCCCGTCAGGCGGTATTCGGCAAAGGGCTCTTTGGCCGGGTTCCCGAGCAATAACATCAAACCGAGTGCCGAAATCATGACAAGATCCTACCCGCTGCCTCGATTCCGGTCGAATAGGCCAGCTCGGCCCGCCCGCCCGCCAATCCATCACCGATCAACCACAGCCAGGTTCCGGGAGGGTTGGCCGTGTCGAGCGTGGTCACTTGTTCGGGCTGGCTATAGCGCCATCGCTTTACATCGGTCACCGCAGGCTGTCCGAATGGCTCACCAAAAAGCCGCTCCATCCCGCTGACCGCTTCTTCGATGATGCGGTCGTCGGGACTGGTGTAGTGGTCGCGGCTGAAGTCACGGTTCATCTGGACCACGACCGCGCAATGCCCTTCGGGCGCCCGACCCGAGACCTTCAGCGACTCGATCGAAACCCAGACGATGGGATTCCGCTGGTGGGGGTCAATGACGGCGTAGAAGGGGACGTCGGGATCGGGGGTCGCATAACCGAGAAGAACGGACAGACACGGTCGGTAGCTAACCTGCGGCAGGCGGCGAGCATCGCTCGCCGTGCCAAGGAGTTCCAAGGCCTGCGGGGTCGGGGCCGAAAGAACGATGTGATCGTAGGTCTCGCCCGCGATCTCTCGTTGGCCCGAGATGGCCTCCACCCGAGTCTCCAGACGAACGTCCAGCCCGTCGGCCAGACTCTTGGCTAGCCTCGAGATGCCGCCTCGAAATCCATACCGGGGGTCCTTGTTCTTGCTGCTATCTCCCGGGACGATGCGGCCAAATTCGAAGGCATAAACCGGACGCGAGATGAGCTCGACGGTACCGATGGGCAGCGACGCCATGTATCGACCGAGTTCGCTCTCTCGAGGGGTAAGGGTTGTCGCCCCAGTATCGAAGGTGTAGGGGCCGACCCGCCGCGTGGCCAACCGACCGCCGAGTCCCCGGGACTTCTCGAAGACGGTCACATCAACTCCGGCTTCTTTGAGCTTTCGCGCGCATCCGAGACCTGCGATCCCAGCCCCGATGACCGCGACCCTCAATGAGCCCCCAGCACCAAGTGAGCGGCCTTTTCACCGCTCAACATCGCCCCATCGATCCCCGACATCTCGGTGGCTTCGCTGGCGATCACGAGACCCTCGGGGCCTGGTGTTTGACTCCAGCGACGCTCTCGGAATCCGACCGGCTGGTCCAGTTGGGCGTGCGCGATCCGGTCGACCCGGATGAGCATCCAACGGTGGAGGCTCGTATCGGGGAACCAAGCTCTAAGCTCCTTGACCACCTTTTGGGCGAGCTTCAGATCGTCTTCTGCGTGGAGTCCCAGCAGGGTGACGCTGATCAGTTGACTGCCGGCCGGAGCCGTGGCGGGAGCGACCCGGCTGATGGGTGCGACTNNTGATGCCTCGATCCGAGCCGTTGAGCACCAAGATCGGCTGCTCGACCGGTGATTCGGGAGCGGCAAAGGTCAGCGTGGTCGAGGCCTTGTATTGCGGGGGTTCGAGTCCGGCGAGCCCGGCGATGCTGGCCGCGTCGGCGGCGAGGATCACTTTCTCCGCGTTGATCTCTTCTCCGCTCGTGAGGGTCACTCCTTGGATCTGGTTCCTATTCGTGCGAAGAGATTGGACCCCCGATCCGGTGCGGATCGAATCTTGAGGAAGTCGGCTGGCGAGTTGGCTGGGAATCGCCTGCATTCCTTGGGCGGGCAGAACGGTATCGCCGAGGAGGAGGTTCTTCCAAACGGTGGCGAAGGCCCGAACCGAGACCTGAAGGCTCCGATCCAGGAAGATTCCCCCGAAGAATGGGCGGGCGAACCGCTCGATCATGGTCCGGCTGAAGCCGAGCTTCTCCAGGTGGGCATCGGTTGTGGTGTCGGGCATCCGCCAAATGTCGTCCCACGACATCGCGTTCACCCGCTGATTCCACTGCAAGAGTTTGACTTTGTCCAGTGTGTTCATCAGTGGCGAGAGGGCCGAGATGAACCAGTTATCTTGTCGGATCTCCTCAAGTCGGACTCCGTCGTAGACCATCGATCCAGCGAGGAAGGGACGCAGGTCAAGGGCGGCGTAATCGAGGTATTTGGAGGCGGTGGGATAGGCCGTGAAATAGACCTGGAAACCGCGATCCACTCGAAACCCGGCGATCTCATCCGTCCGGACCTTGCCCCCGACCTGGTCGCTGGCCTCAAGGATCAAAAAGGGTTGCCCTTCCTGCTGCAAGACCGTCGCTGCCGTCAGGCCCGCCAGGCCGCCACCCACAATCACCACCGGTTGACTCACGGTCTGGTTGTACCGCAGGGCTCCCGGGCTTTGGGTCGATGCGGGCTATGAGAGCTCGTACCTTCGGGCGACATCGGGGTTCTCTCGGATCAGAGCCCGGATCTCGTCCGCGCTTGGGATGTAGCCCGTGCCGCCCCAACCACCGCAGGAGAGGGCTCCCGCCGCCGAGGCGAACCTCAGGCAGTCGGCCAAGGGCCAGCTCTGGGAGAGGCCATGGAGCATTCCCGCTCGGAAGAGGTCCCCGGCGCCCGTGGTATCGACCAGTCGGGGGCAGGGAAACGGAGGGAAGGCCTGAGCCGAACCGCCCGGGAGTCCGAGGACAAAGCCATTGGGTCCATCGCTCAAGATGCTGGGGGCGCCGATCTTTTGGCTCCAGGCTCGGACCCATTCCACGTTGCTTTGGGTATGGCCGCGTCGACCGGCCCAATCGGTGCTGCTCTGCCAGAAATCAAGCCGAGGCAGGAGAGCCGCGTCGGTGAAGTCTTGGCCATAGACTTTGAGCCCACGGTCGGAGGCCATCCGAAGAGCCCGCAGGGCGGTTTCGCCGTGATTGGGCTCGGCGGTGAACCAGGTCGCATCGGTCCAGGGGATCTGGTCCAATTGCACTTGGTGAGCCATCGCGCGGAAGCCCGTTCCAAACATGGTCCGATCTCCTTCGTCGGAGACGTAGATGTCGCAGGTCGCGGTGTGGGGAGTCGGGGGGCCGAGCGGGCAGAAATCCACGCCTAGGTCGGACATTCGCTGGCGGAGCTGGTCTCCCTCGGCGTCGGCTCCCAAAGGATTGCCGACCAATCGGAGCGGAGCGCCCCATGCGCGGAGTGCGGCGGAGGTGTTGGCCGCCTCTCCCCCGAGGAGGGCGAGTTCCGAGTCGTACTCGGCCCACCCGCCCGGCTTCGGGAGAGATTCGATGCGGCGAATGCGGTCTAGGCAGACCGCCCCATAGACAAGGATCACCTAAGCGGCGGTGGTGGTCGCCGTCTGTCGGAAGGCTGAGATCACATCTTGGACTTCGGGAGCGGTGAATTCTTTGGTCTCGACAAAGGCCTGAAGGTCGGTCCCCATTTGGTCGATTTCTTCAAAGGTCCAGGTTCCCAGCGCAGCATTGGCGGAGTCCAGCTTCACTAAGCTCAGTCGGATTCGGGTCCCCTCGGGCACGGCCTTGAAGCCGATATCGCAAAGGTCGTGGGTGCTGGTGTAGACGCCTTGGAGGTGGCAGCCCTGATTGCCGTTGAGAATTTCAACGGCCCAATACAATTTTCGAAACGTCATCGTCATCGTGATGGCCTCGGCATTGAGTCCTTCTCAATTATGGTCTCTTTCCGGGCGACTCCTAGGACCATACGCCCAGAACCTCGCAAAAATTACGGTTGCCGGTCCAAGATGGGGCAAACGTGGCCGGCCATGAGTCGTCCAAACTGATATCGCATGCCGCTTCTCGCCCTCTCCGTCCTTTTGAGTCAGACCCCTGCACTGCCCAAGTCGTTTGATGAATTGCAAACCCAAATGCGAGCGGCCCAACGGACTAGAACCGGGATCCGCGAGACGTGGTTCTTGGTCACGCAGGTGGGAGAGGCTTCGCAGCAGATGCGGATTGAACGGGGCATCGACGGCATCCGCGGCTACATGTTTGCTCAGATTGATGGCTTGCCCGTGGTGAGGCTCGGCTCGGATGGAAGCAAGAGCTTTTTCCTCCTCTATGGCCGCTCGGTCTACGCCGAGCAAAGCGGCGCGAATCCATGGATTACCCGGAATCCGAATGCAGAGCTGCCGAAGCTGGTGGATGGGGATTTCAATTTCAGCGCCGATGGGATGTACGATTTCTTGATCAGCTGCAAGCCGCCGCTCCAACTGAAGGGCATCGAGGCGGACAAGCTGGAAGACAAACCGGTCCGAGTGGCGACGGCCGAGGCGATTCGACCGGATACGAAGGGCCGGGTCGTCGTGCAGCTGTTTTTTGGAGAAAAGGACTTCATTCTTCAGCGGGCGACGGTCGGGATGGTCCCCGAAAAAGGGGATCGGGTGACCTTCCGGGCGGTTCGGAGCTCGCTAGAATCGGGAGTGAAGTTCGAAGCTTCGAGCTTTTCCATCCCCGATACGCGAGGATTCCAAAAAGTCGAGTGGAAGGCCCTCGTTCCTGGGTTCCAGGGCTGACCTGAGCGAAGTGACATAAGCTCGCCGACCCGGCCCGAGCCGCGCCCTCGCTCCAACTCCGTCGGAGCTCCGCCCCAGGTCGTCGAGTTGTTCCCCGCCCCTGTCCTGGGCCTCGACCGGGCGCCGCGGCTGGTCAGAGTCCCCCGGGCGGAACCCTTGGGTCGAAGCCGGATGCAGGTCCCCCGGGGACGAGGGAGTGGCCTTGGGCCGTCGCGGCGCGACCTAGTTGGCTCAGTTCACCGGGATGTCCACTGGGGGAGCGTCTTGAATCATGATCCAATCCCGACCCGCGTAGAGCTTTTCCAAGTGTTTGGCCAGCACGTCGAACTCGACATGGACTTGGGTCCCAGGGGCGGCGCTGCGAAGGTTGGTGTTCTCCAGCGTGTGCGGCACAACCCAAACGCTGAAGAGCCCCCCCTCGGGCGCGACCACGGTCAGGCTGATGCCGTCGATGGCGATCGATCCCTTGTCGATCAGGTACTTATCGAACTCGATCGGGACTTCAAAGTGAATTTCCGTATGGTCACCGTGGTCTTGAACCGAGACGACCGACCCGAGCCCATCGACGTGTCCCTGGACGATATGGCCGCCGAGACGATCCATCGGGCGCAGGGCACGCTCAAGGTTCACAAGAGCGCCCGCCTTCATGCCGCCAAAGGCCGTCCGGGCGTATGTCTCGGGGCTGAGTTCGAAGACCAGTTCGCCCGCACTCAGGGTGGTCAGACAACAACCGTTGACGCATACACTCTCACCTACCTGCAGCGGGTCGGAGGACCAATTCTCAGGAACTTCCACCCTCAGCCTCCCAGCCTGGATTTCCAAAACTGGACTGACGGCCTGGATCAAGCCAGTGAACATCAGGCCCCCTCTCCCAGTTCTTTGCGAACGGAGTCGAGCTCGGCCGAAAGCCGATCCAACTCGCGGTTAGTTCGGCTCAGATACAGAGACAGGCCGAACCACAGCGCGACCGGTGAGATCGCGGCGATGAGCATCCAAGTTTGCATGGGCGAGTTCCAGTTCGCGCTGAAGTCCGAGAGCGCGGGCTCGGGCACGGTAGATCACCGTCGCGACGACGAGGAGAGTACCAAACACGGCGTAGAGCGCAAGTTTGTAACTCAGCTCAAATCCCCCCTGGGCAATGGTGGTGCTGGGGTGGAAAGACGTCCGCTGAATCGAAGGTAAGCGGGGATAGACGAGGATCAGAAAGATAAGCGTGGGGAACGAGATCAGCGTATACGCCGCCGAGGCCACCTGACGGCGAACTGGGTCGGCGAGTCCGTTCCGGATTAGGATTCCGGCGACCAAGATCAACACCACGAAGAGGAAGGATTCTTGCCGCGGGTCACGTTGCCACCAAGCCCCCCACTGGACCCGGCTGAAAAGGATTCCGGTCGTGATCGCATAAAGGCTGAAGATCGTGGAAAGCTCCCACGCGACCGCATGCTTCTCGCCGAACTCCGGCGACCGGGTCCGCAGCGATCGAAAGGCGAGCCACGCCGAGGCCCCCAACCACCAGACGGTCATCAATGCGCAGGGAAGGTGGACCACGACGATGCGGGCCAGGTTTGGTTCTTGGAAGCTCTTGGCCGGAGGAACCAGAAAGGTGGCCACCGCGGCGAGGAGTCCAAGGAGATGGGTGACCCAGCGGGTCACAGGGGACTTCACTTCTCTAGTTTATCGCCTGCAGCCGGGCCGGATACGCCCGATAGGGCGACTTGTGATCGGAATCACAATCCTCCTGTGATCTGCGAGGCAGGCCGGCGGCCGTTTCCCCCCTACCTTATGGGCATGTTCGCTATCTCTAACTCCAGCACGATGGGAGCCAGTCTCCCCCCGCCTCCTCCTCCACAGCCGTTCGCCTCGGCAAATGGAGCACAATTTGAAGAATCGATGCCTCGTTTGGGCCTGCCTATGGAGGGACGCCCGAGCCAGGCTCGACGCCCGGCGACCCGGGGCAGAGTTCCGTGGGGACCGGAATTTGGTTCTCAGGACCGGGTTTGATTTCCCCACGGGACGAGGGAGTGGCCTTGGGCCGGGTCGCCGAATCCTTCCCGGTTGGTCAATGGAATGAAGCGCAATCTGCCCGAAAACGTGAAAGAGAAACTGCAAAGCGTCCCGAGCTTGCCGGGGTGCTATCTCTATCGCGGAGAAAAGGGCGAGGTGCTCTATGTCGGCAAGGCCCTGAACCTTCGGAACCGCGTCCGCAGTTACTTTCAAGAATCGGCGAGGCACGGGATCCGAATCGAGCGGCTGGTCACAAAGGTCCGCGAGGTCGAGTGGATCGTTGTCGACAGTGAAGTCGAGGCTTTGGTGCTGGAATGCAACCTCATCAAGCAGCATCGGCCACCCTTCAACGTTCGGTTGCGGGATGACAAGTCCTACCCGTACGTGGTGATCACCAAGGAGAAGTTTCCTAGGGTCCTTTTCACCCGGAATCCCCGCCAGAGCGCAGGGAAAGTCTATGGGCCCTACACCTCGGCCTACTCCGTCCGCGATACTCTCGATATCCTCCACAAAACCTTTCCACTGATTCCTTGCGGAAAGAGTTGGAGCGGGCGCGCCGAACAAAAACCTTGTCTCTACTACCACCTCAAGCAGTGCTGGGCTCCGTGCGCGGGCCTCAGCGACGTGGCGGCCTACGGTGACGTGATCGACCAGGTCCACCGATTTTTGGGGGGACGTTACGAATTGCTTCTCGATGATCTTAGGGCAAAGATGGATGCGGCTGCTGAGGCTCTGGAATTTGAGCGAGCCGCCACTCTGCGGGACCAGATCCAAGCCGTTGAGCGAATCAGCGAACGGCAGAAAGTCATGACCGGCGACGACGAAGATCGCGATGTAATCGCGGTGGTCAAGGACGAGCGGGGGTCGGCGATCCAGATGCTCTATGTCCGGGGCGGAAAGCTCATCGGCCAGAGACAGTTTCTCCTCGATGGCAGTTCGGAGGCTCCGCCCGGTGAGGCCGTCCAAGAGTTCGTGAAGCAATACTACGCCGACGTGGGCGACATCCCCAAGGAGATCCTCCTCCCCGTCGAGATCGAAGAGCGGAACATCGTCCAGCAGTGGCTCCGCTCGCGCCGAGGATCAGCGATGACGATCGACGTCCCCCGTGGAGGAGAAAAGCTCCGACTCTTGGAGATGGCCGCCACCAATGCCGAGCAGGCTCTTTCCACCCTGCGTCAGGAATCTGAGGAAAAAGAAGCCTGGGCCGACGAAGCCATGAGCCAACTTGCCGAGGCCATTGGCCTGCCCAGTCCTCCCCGTCGGGTCGAGGGGTATGACATCAGCAACATCCAAGGGACCGCCCCGGTCGGTTCCATGGTCGTGACCGAAGACGGAGTCGCTGCGAAAGCCGAGTACCGCCGGTTCAAGATCAAGTACCACCCCGAAGATCCCAACGACTTTGCTATGATGCATGAGGTCCTGATGAGACGCCTCCGGAACTTGCTCGATGGGGATGAGAAGTTCAGCAAGGCCCCCGATCTTATCATGATCGACGGGGGAAAAGGGCAACTTTCGGCCGCCCTCCAGGCGCGGGATTCCCTAGGATTGACGATCCCGATGGTGGGGCTTGCCAAACGCATGGAGTTGATCTATGTTCCGGTGGGGAACCCAACGGTGGCGATCCCCCTTGCGGGTGAGGGCTATGAATTCAAGGGCGTGATCAACGCCTACGAGTATCGGGAGATCGAGCTGCCGCTGACCTCGCCCGGACTCTTGCTCTTGCGGCGGCTCCGGGATGAGGCTCACCGATTTGCCCTCACCTTCCATCGCAAGATTCGATCGAAGCGGATGACCGGATCCGTCTTGGAAGAGATCCCCGGGGTCGGCCCCCGCCGGCGACGGATACTTCTGCGTACCTTTGGTTCAGTTGAGGGGATCCGCCGAGCGACGGTTGACGAACTGGCCGCCGTCCCCACCATGACCCAACGCCTCGCCGAGCAGATTCGCCAGTACCTAAATGAGGGGTAGAGATTAGAGATTAGAGAGTAGAAAGTAGAGGGTAGGCGTTAGAAATTGTGACCAGTAAACGATCTTTTGGAGTTACTTGAACAATGGTCCAAAGCACAATGCTCTATATTCCCACCCTCCGATCTCCACTCTCTCATCTCTAATCTCTAATCTCTAATCTCTAATCTCCAACCCCTAACTAAACGGACTCGTGAATTCGTCCACGCGCGAGAAGTGGATGACCGTGATCTGATGGTGGGGGGTGATGAATTCGGTGTAGATCCGGGAGAGCAGGGCGATCACGTCATCTTGACTTCGCAGCTCGGGGTTCTCCTTTTCGATCTCTCGGGGTGTGAGTTCCTCGACGGTTTTCACTTCGACCCGGTCCAAAATCGCCGAGAAGAGCTTTTGGCGTCGGCCAAAGCGGGGGCCGACCGTGACCCAGACGATCATGCCCGTCTGGTACTTGTCGGACTTGTCTCCGAGGCGGATCGTCACCGTCTTTCGGTCGCGACGCAGGACGTCTTCGTAGAGCTCGGAGTAAAAGTTGAGCGCAAACATAGGACTCTCAACAGCGCCCGCACCGAACGGGCACAATTTCGCATGTTAAGATACCGGAAGGAGCGCACGGCATGGGTTGGATACTGGGCTTGATTGGACTCTATCTCGTTGTTTTGGTAGCCGTAGGCTATGCCAGCGTGCATCCTTTTCGCACCCCGATCTTCCTCTCTCCCGGTGCGCTGGGCTCCCCTCAGGAGTCGTTTGAACTCACGAACGACACCGGCAAGACGTTGCGAGCCTGGTGGGTTCCCGGCGAATCCGGCGCGCCGGTGGTCATCTTTGCTCACGGATACATGATGAATCGGTCGGAGCCAAGCCCCATCGCGCACTGGCTTCGCACCCATGGCCTTCAGGGGTTTCTCTTCGATTTTCCGGGGCATGGACGCAGTAGCCGGTCTCGTTGTGGATTGGGGTGGACCGAGCGCGACGATATCCGCCGAGCGATCGACTGGGTTCGGATCCAGTCGCCTGGGTCCCCTATCATCCTTTGGGGAAGTAGCATGGGGGCGGCGGCATCGGCCTTTGCGGCCGCCGAACGACCTGACGATGTCCGCGCGTTGATCCTTGATTCCAGCTATTCGCGGATGCTCGACGCGATTGATGGTTGGTGGTCCTTTTTGGGCGGGAGCTTTTTCCGGATTTTCTTTGCCCCGCTCAAGTGGTGCGGCCGCCTCCTCGTGGGGTTTCCTCCACGGATTGCCGACGTAGGCGAGGCTCTTGCCAAGATTCCGCAGATCCCGGTTTTGAACTTGCATGGCGACGCGGATACCTTGGCGACCCCCGATCAGGCCATCCGAAACCAGTCTTTTTCCGCTCATCCCCAGAGTCGCCTCGTCTGGTTTCCGGGTTGTGACCACGCGATGGGGCGGTACGAACACCCCGAGCTCTATCGAACGTCGGTTCGCGAATTTCTTGAGCAGAACGACCTATGGCCGCAAACTTCTGAGACGTTCACCTCGTCACGATAATTGGTAACTGGTCAACGTCGCCCGGTGTGCCGAGACAGCGAGGACCCGTATGCGACGTTCGTTTGAGGATTGGCAAGTGGAAGCCCTGCGCCGGTGGGCGCTGGAAAATCCTGCTTTGGCGGAAGAGGCTCTCAACACCCTCTGGTCCCAGGTGCCGGGCCTTTATGAGAAGTTGCTCTTCGATTCCGTTCATTCCGAATCGTTGACGCTCTCCGAAGCAGCGGACCGACTCGGAGAACCCGAGATCTTGGTCCAAGAGCGTTACGCCGCCTATCTGGCCATTGCCGAGATCCCCCAGACCCGGGCCGCGCTAGAGCGTGAATCGGGCAAGTGCACTCGGCTCGCGGGTTCGGGAGTCACCGTTTGGGAGATCGTTCGCTTCTTTCGGAAGTCCGAGAACTTCGAAGATCTTCAGCGCGCCTTCCCAGCTCTGACTCGGCTCGAACTGATTACAGCCCTCGAATATGGCCAAAACGAACCGGACGAGATCCAGCGGGACATCGAGGCCTATGAGCAGATCCGGGCCAAAACGCGCAGCGAATACCCCAGCCTAACCTGAAAGGCCTCATAATCACCGGTATGGTGATGCTGGATGGGTCGCAACTCCGCGACTTGAGAAACCCCAAGAGTGGAAAGGTCCGTGAGGTGTATGACCTTGGAGACCAGCTACTCTTCGTCGCCACTGATCGAATTTCGGCCTTCGACGTGATCATGGCCAATGGGATTCCCGACAAGGGCCAGGTTCTCACCCAGATGAGCTGGTTCTGGTTTCAGCGGCTCGCGAGCATCGTCCCCCATCACGCGGTCAGCGTCGATCCGATTCAAATCCAGAATCTCTGTCCGCACGACGGCCCGATCCTTGCCGGTCGGTCGATGATCGTGCAAAAAGCGCGGCCGCTCCCTATTGAGTGCGTCGTCCGGGGCTACCTGGCCGGGAGTGGGTGGAAGGAGTACCGACAGACCCGGTCTGTCTGTGGTGTAAGTCTTCCAGAGGGGCTGGAAGATGGCTCTCAACTTCCTGAGCCGATCTTCACTCCGGCGACCAAGGCCGAGGAAGGGCACGACGAGAACATCACCTGGGAGCGAGCTTGTGACCTCGTCGGTGTCGAGGTCGCCGAGAGAGTCCGATCGGTGAGTTTGGATCTCTATCTTGCGGCGCGCGACCACGCGCGAACCTGTGGCCTGATTTTGGCCGACACCAAGTTTGAGTTTGGTCTCACCGATGATGGCGTGATCTGGATCGATGAAGCCCTCACACCCGATAGTTCTCGCTATTGGGAAGCCGATACCTATCGTCCCGGCGGACCCCAGCCTAGCTTCGACAAGCAGTTCGTGCGCGACTATCTCGAAGGTCTGGAGTGGAATAAACAACCACCCGGTCCGATACTCCCCGAAGACGTCGTGACGAAGACTCGCGAAAAGTATTTGGCCGCTTTCGAAAGGATTACTGGACAGCCCCTTCATGTTCTGGCTGTATAACCTTCTCATCTTCTTTACGGCCCCGATCTGGATCCCTTGGATGGTGATCCGTTCGCGCCGCCGCAAAGAGCAACCCAATTGGCGAGAGCGATTCGGGGACTTTGGGTTCCAGCTGCAGGCCAAAACGCCGCGGGTCTGGATCCATGCCGTCTCGGTCGGTGAGGTCGTGGCCGCGTTGCCCATCTTGCAAGCAATCAAGCGGGTCCCAGATGCCCCGGAGATCGTCCTCAGTGTGACCACGAGCAGTGGATACCAGACCGCCCGCGATCGTGCGACCGAATGGGTCGACCGGATCGTGTACTTCCCGATCGACGTTCCTCTGTTCCAGTTTGGCGGCCTGACCCGGGTTCGGCCCCGGGTGGTGGCGATCATGGAGACCGAGCTCTGGTTCAACTTTCTCTATGCGGCCAAGCTACTCGACGCGACCACCATGCTAGTCAATGGCCGGATCAGCGACCGATCTTTTCCCCGATCGCGGCGGCTCCGGTTCTTCTATAAGTCGCTTCTCAGGCTCGTCGATCGCTGCCTGATGCAGACCCCGACCGATGCCGACCGAATTCAGGCGCTAGGGGCGCGGCCCGAATCGGTCGCCATCTTGGGCAATTGCAAGTACGATCAGGCCCTGCTAGCCCCCAAGAAGTCCGCCGAACAATGGCGAAAAGAGCTCGGAATCGAGTCGGATCAACGCGTCATCGTGATCGGCTCTACTCGCGAGCCCGAAGAGGACGAACTGGTGATTTCCGCACTCCAGCGGGTCGTTGGGCCGGGAATCACCGTGATCTATGCGCCTCGCCACCTAGAAAGGGCCGACGCGATTGCGGCGCTTTGGGAATCAAAAATCGGGACCCCGATGGCCCGACGTTCTCAAAAAGAGACCGGCCCAGCTCTGCTCTTGGACACCTATGGAGAACTCGGTGAGGTCTACCAATTGGCCCATGTCGCGATCATTGGCGGCGGCTTTGCCGCAACCGGAGGCCAAAATCTGATCCAGCCCTTGGGGCTCGGCGTTCCCGTTCTCCACGGGCCCCACATGCACAATTTTGCCGAGGCCACTCGGGCCGCGCTGAAATCTGGCGCGAGTCGGGAATGTTCGGATGCCGAATCTTTGGCCCAGGCACTCTCGGAGCTCGTGACGGACCCCGACGTTCACGGTCGGATGTCGGAAGCAGCCCGGGCGATGACCCAAAGCTCTCTGGGGGCCAGCCAGCGCTATGCAGATGCGATCCTCGCCGCAGTGAGGGCGAATCCAGGGTTTCAGCGAAAACGATAAAGCCATCGGTGCCGATGGGCTGTGTGAGCGCATCGGGGCATTTCGTACGGGCCCATCGAGCCGACCGGGGGCGGCAGGGTGGGCGACGCGCAGCGTCGGGGTCCCACCCTGGGGATTGGCCTCCGGGCCGGGCGGCGAGATCCGCTCTACGATCGACCGCAAGTTAGGACTTCCCAGTGGACAACTAGACCGCCGCGTCGCCGCGTTCTTCGGTCCGGATCCGGACCGCATCGGCGACTGGCTCGATGAAGATCTTCCCGTCTCCGCTCTGTCCCGTCCGGGCATGGAGAACCACCGCTTCGACCACGGCTTCGACCACTTCGTCAGCGGCGACGATCTCAAGTTTGGATCGCAGCGGCATCTTTACCACCCGGACCTCTCCGCCCAATTGGGCCGCGGCTTCGGGAGAAGCTCCACAACCCCGCACGTCGGTTACGGTCATCCCGCTGATACCCACGTCGGCGGCCGCGGTCTTGACGGCTTCAAGCTGATGGGGACGAAGATAACAGACGATGCGCTTCATGGTTGAGCCAGCCGAAACCGCTGCCAGTGCCGAATCACGCGGATTCCGTAGGTGATGAAGTTCAACGAATCCCGCGCGAGATCCACCACTGCCAGAGATTGTTCGTCGGTACGCCGGCGTTGCAACAGACAAGCGAGATCATACACGACATAGAACAAGAAGACCGTTCCGGTTAGAGCTCCAAGCAAGGTTTCCATCGCGGTCATGGCGTCCGTGAACGATAGAAGCACCAACACCCCCACCATCGCCATCCAGGCCAAGGCGAACGCCCCCGTGAAACTATAGTCTCGGCCGCAAAGCAGCGTGTAGAGAGCCAGGCAGCCCATCCCGATGGGGATCGAGAGGGTCCCAAGCCCGCCCCGGCCCAGCCCCACCACGACGGCAGCCAGCATCAAGATCGTAGGTGGAAAGACGATCCAGGAAACCCAGCGGTCGAGCTTTCCGTGCACCGAGACCCCGCGTGAGGCGCTCAGGATCAGCAGACCGGCCAAGCCCCACAGTGCAAGGCTCTCCAGCGGAGCGGGAATCTTCACCAAGGAACATCCGGCAAAGCTGACCGCGACGCGCAAACACCACCCGTAGGTGACGCCCCGGATGAACTTCAATCGCGTATCGTAGGGTGCCTGGGCAACCGCGCCAGGAACGATCTCGGGTTCGGGAAAGTAGGGCTGAATGTACACGGGGATCAAGTCAGACTTTCGAGATAGTAAGTGGCCCTTTGCGTGGTCTCTTTGAACCATGTTCCGTCGGGACAAACGAGGGGGAACCACCACGCGCTCGGTCGGTATCCGGCCTTGCAGAGGCCCTTGGTCGCGATGATCACTTGCCGGACGAGCTTGATCCGCTTGAGCTCGGCTTCCAGTTCAATCTGGCGGCGCCGGGCGTGGACTTCCATGATCTCGGGGCTTCCGGTGAGCTCTTCTTGGTCGTGCTGGAGCTGGCTCCACGCCGCCTTCTTCTGAGCGATTTGGTCGTCCAGGTCTCGGATTTCGCTGAGGCGACGCTCTCGCTCGGCGAGTTGATCGGCGGTGGGATTTTTCTCAAAGATGGCCGCCCGCCAATGCTCTCCGAGTTCGTTTTGGCGTCGGTTTCTCGCCGCCTTGAGAAGCTTCGCCTCGCTCCAGATTTGCCGTTTGCTCTGACGGACTGCTTCGACTTCTTGACTCAAACGGTTCAGTCGTTCGTGCAGGAATTCGTACTCCGCAGCAAGGACCTCCCAACTGCCGAGACCCTCGGCCGCTAGCCACCGGATGAAGTCGATGGGGCGCCGAAGATTTTGGAGAGCCTGGAGACGAGCTTCTTGGTCGGACTGGACTTGATGCCATCGACCGGCGAAACTTGGCGCGCAGAGTTCCTCGGCACCAAAGGTTGAGGCCAACTCGGCGGGAAGCTTGAACCACTGGCAACAATGCTCCAGCGCGTCCCAGGGTGAATATCGGACGCGGAGGACTGGGTGGATCTCTCCGGACGAGTAGATCCGCTGGAGGAGAGCTCGCGTCCGAGGGATGTACCCGCTGGCGCCCTCGTGGAAGACGAAGACGAACTCCTTGGCCAGCATCCCGACGAGAGTCACCGCCTTTCCGACGAGGACGCACTCTGGCCCAAATTTCCTTTCGATCGCCTCGGCGAGTTCACCGACGGTTGAGATTGGGCGCTTCAGGGTGATGAACTGGGGCAACGGAGTCATCACGATGATGCCACGGTGACCCACCCTCAAGGTCCCGCGCCCAAGCCCTGGGATGACGAGGTCGAAGGGAAGGGCTCCGGTCCCGAAGCGGTCCAGGGTGTACATTTCCGTCCCTCGAACGGCTTGATCGTAAGCGTCCCGGGAGCGATCCCGGCTTTTGGGACTCAAGAACTGCTCGACCAAGTCGAACCGAGGGAGGTGGGCAGTCGATCGATTGAAGCGGAGGAGTTCGGTTGTCCTTGTGGTGGCGAGGGGGATCGATTCGCCAGCAGCAAAGGAGTAGAGGGTCTCGGCTAGAGAGTGATAGAAGTCGGACAAGTGGGTTGCCGATTCGCTGGCCTTACAGACGGTGTCGAGCAACCGGTCGGCGGCCTCTCGGGCTCTTTCGGGGTGACCCGAGATGTGGGAGAGCGTCTGGTCCACGGCCCACTGCAGCGTCTGGAAGAGTGCTTTGAAGACGGGACCGACGGGAGTTTCGGCCACAGTCTGAGTGTGGTCCCCAAGACGGACGACCCCTCTCCAACCAAAGGCCTCAGTCACCTGGTCTAAGTGTCCCGGGCGCTCTCGTTGGACCTTCGCGACTCGAACTCCGGATGCCGCGAGCAGGTCCTTGGTGATGACCGTCTCACTGCCAAAGAGGCTACTGAATTCCCCCGCCGCGCTCCAGAGAGCTTGGGTGGTGGTGTCGTTGTGGGGGAAGGCAGCATAACCAGCGCCTTGGTCCCCGCCCGGGAGTCGAGCAAAGTAGTCGGTATCGTGGATTCCCGCCACTAAGGTCCGGTTGGAGCCCATCTCCTGCAAAGCCAAGGCGACTCCACCCTTCATGGGCTCGTCCCAAAAAATCGTTTGCCCCAGAGCCAAGAGCGGCACACCTGGGGCCAAGCGATCGAGTTCTTCTAGAACCTCGCGCTGATTTTTCTTAGCCTGAGTGCGACAACCCACCTGCACATTCTACGGCAGATCTCAGGGCAAAGAGTCTCCCGAATTGACCACTTAGGCGGATTCTTCGAGCAAGAATGCTTCGCTGATCTCAAAGGCATCGGCCCGATCCCCGTGGAGTTTGAACCGACTCACTCCATCGCGGAGGCAGTTCGAGGCCACGGAGATGGCTTGGTTGACTTCGTTGAGGTGGGCATTAGAATCCCGGAGTTGCAACATCTCGGCCTGGATCTCTTGAATCGCTGCCACCATGGTTTCAACGGTCGCGATCGAGGATTCAAACTCAAGAATCTTGGCTTCTCGGTGACTAAAGGCTTCACCCAGAACATCGGCTGAGTGCGACAGTTGAAGTCGAAGTTCGCGGACATAATGCTCTAACTGGTAATAGCCTCTCAGAAGGTCGAAGATGAGTTCTTCTGTTTTCTCCCAGTTTGCTTGAAGCTTTTCGACTCCAGCTCCTCTTCCCGTTCCAGTTTGGGCCTGGACTTGGAGCGCGATCTCCATTCGAGTCATGACCTCCTTCAAGCGAACGGCCGTGGCTGAGACATCGACAAACAGGTCCGAGGAACCTTCAAGCGCTTCCAGCGACTGGAGTTGGGACTTTTGGCACTTCTCGGTAAGTTCAAGGTGATGGCTAAAGAAGGTGGATGCCTCGCTCACATTCCTGGTGATGGCTTCACATTCTCCGTGGAGACTCGTCATCATCCTCATCACGCGGTTGCTCACGTCTTCGGTCTCCGAAACGGAGAGATTGACCTTATCGGCTGCTAGTTCAAGCTGGCTCACGCCCATCACCAAATCGTAGACGAGAGACCGGAGGTTTTCCTGCATTCGGGCCAACGATTGACCGAGTTGGTCGTCCTTGCCACGGGGGGCAAACTGGCTGGACAGATCACCGTTCGCGATTTGCTCGGCGATATTTGAAGTCTTCTCAAGCCCTTGAGCCAGCGCGCTGAAGTCGTTCGCGAGTTTTCCAAACTCGTCTTCTGCCGTCGTAGCCTGTACAACCGTGAAGTCTCCCTTGGCGATCCTCTGCGCTTGACGGATGGAATGCCTCAATTGACCTAGAGTCGTTGCATAGAGGCTCATCAATCCGCCGACGGCAAGAAGGAAGAACGCGGCGGAGGCGGCAAGGACACCGGTGCGTCGTGACGCGAACCGGTCGCGTCGCTCGACAAGGAGGGTGTCGAGAGTGCCGAGTGTCTGTTGACGGAGGTCCGAGACAGAGTTCACGGCCGCCTCGATGCTGGCTGTGGAAGCCATCCCGACAGTCGGGTCGCCAATTTCACTCTGGACCCTTCTGATCGCCCTGTCCGCCGCGGCGATCGGGTCAGAGAGCTCTTTCGAAAGCTGAGGAGCGACCTTGAGAGACTCGGAAAAGTCTGCGGAGGTTGTCTGCCAAGAAATTTCCAGGCCCCGCCCGACTACCTCATGCACTCGTTTGGTGCTTGGCGAGCTTGGATCCTGAGTCAAAAGCTCGAAAAGGTGTGAGAGCACGTGGCGGAGTTGGAACGACTGGGCGCTCATCAAGTAGTACGAGGACACTTCAGGATCCAGGGCGAGCTGGGAGGAGTTGAGAGCTTTCGTCGAGAGGTCGTTCAACTCGCGGAGTGACTTAGCCACCGCCTGTGTCGACTCGCTCGAAGTCACTCCGCTCGGGAGAGCGCTGTTGAACGCCTCAATCTCTTGTGGGGAGAGGACCTTGATGGGCTCAACCCGCTGAAGGGCAGCAAGTTCCTGCAATTCTGTCCGGGCACGTTGGATATGGGAATCCCGTGCCGAGGCATCCTCAACTGAAGGACTCGCAGCGAGGGTGAGGTGCCGGCGGACTTCAACCAACTTCTCAAAGGTCCGAACTCCAGCCCGTTCCGATTCTGCAACGAAAATCCCCGATTGAACTTCTTTCAGAAAGAAAAAGCCTACAAGGAGAACTGGGACGGAGAATAACACTCCAACCATCAGACACTTGACTGGATAAGAGAGCCGGGAAAAAAACCGGCTCAGGAAGTTTCTCGCTACTCTTGCACCACTCACAAACTAGAGTGTCGGTATTCTTAAGGACAACTTGAGGCGGTCTCGTGTGGCACGAGACACCACCTCAGCCAGCGATCTTCGCCACCGAATTCATGGTTCGACCGATTGCTTCGGCAATCTTTGCAAGTGGCGGCATCATCGCAGTGAACTGATCAAAGGTGATCGATTGCGCGCCATCCTTCACCGCGTGGTCGGGATTTGGGTGGACTTCCACGATCAGGGCATCGGCGCCGGCGGCGACCGAGGCGTTGCACATGGGGGCGACCAAGTCTCGTCGTCCGGTTCCGTGAGAGGGATCGATCACCACCGGAAGGTGGGAAAGGTTCTGGATCACCGGAACCGCGGTCACGTCGAGGATGTTCCGGGTGTAAGTCTCAAAGCTCCGGATCCCGCGCTCGCAGAGCATGATGTTCTCGTTGCCTCCGCTGGCGATGTATTCGGCCGCGAGGAGCCACTCTTCGTACTTGGCACTGAGGCCCCGCTTCAGCATCACCGGGGTCTTGCTCTGCCCGACCTCGCGGAGCAGGTCGTAGTTCTGCATGTTGCGCGCGCCGATCTGAAGGATGTCGGTGTATTCGGCCACGAGTTCGACCTTGCG
>DDSL01000049.1 GCA_002343825.1 Chthonomonas sp. UBA2391 | reverse complement strand
GGCCCGGAGGCCTCTCCCCAGGGTGGGACCCCGACTGCTTCGCCGTCGCCCACCCTGCCGCCCCCGGTCGGCGAGCCGCACGCGGCGAGTTGGCGGGGTTCTTCTGCCTCAGACTCACCATCGACAAACTCCAAACGCACCACCGCTTCCCCGTCCATCTCGGCCTCGGCCAAGCCGACAGGGGTCTCAAAGCGAAAGGTCAAGATTCCACGACCAACACCCAGTCGATGCTGTTGGGAGCGATGCAGGTCAGGGTCTCGCCCTCCCGGCTAACACCTGCGTCCATCGTTTGGCCGGTGCGCGGGTCGAACCAGTACGCGTCCCCCGACACTCGGAGAGTGACCGCGCCGCCATGGGGAAGATAGACCAGCAAAAGTTGGCCGATCCGGGCCGCGACCCGATACTCGCCGGGGCTTTCGGACTGAGGATCGACAAAGACGTCTTGGGCGGGCTGGATTCCGACGGTGAGGAGATCTTGGAGCCATTCGGCCATCATGCCGACGTGTCGGGCGCCGGGGCGAACCAGGGCCTCGCGCCAGGTCATCTTGCTGTGGTTGACCCACCCGGTGGGATCGTCTCCGGCGAAGTGCCAGATCGAGTGGTGCCCATACACAACTCCACACGCGCCAGCAAAGATCGAGCGGTAGATCGTTCGGCGCACGTCGTAGTCGCAGAAGTACCCATCGCGGGGGTCCCACGTTGGCCAGGGTCGCACCGGGTGATCTTCGTAACAAGGCTCGGCGTCGAAGGTTGGCCGGAGCGGACGACGGGCCAGATCGGACTCGATGTATTCCCAGATCCTCTCGTCTCGACCGCCGCCATGTCCGGACTGGAAGGCGTGCAAATCGATCCAGGGTTCATCGGCAAGCCAAGTTGCGCTTCCCTGCGGCCCGCCCTGAGGGTGATAGGTCATCAAGATGTCTGGACCGGCTCCATCGCGGACGCCTTGGGCCATGGCCCGGTGGAGCGTTCGCCAGTCTGTTTCGGGGCCAAACCCAGCGAGTCGGGCCGCTTCGTGAAGGCCATCGTTTTCCAATCCGGTCATGGCCGCCGGGCGGTCCCCTCCCATCACCCAGAGGAGATTGGTGTGCTCAGCAAAGCGTTCCCCGACCCACCGGCCAAAGTCGTAGGCGGGAGCTGGATCATCGAGATGGAAGATCCGTGGACCGTCGCCCCAAGGTGCAGTCATCTTGTCCGCCCACGTCGGCAAGAAACCGATGTACATGCCGCGCTCGGCCGCCATCTGGATCACCCGCTCGACCCAGTCCCAATACTCTTCATTGGGCTGGCGGGGGTCGTGGTGGTGAAGCGGGGTCAGTCCATAGCGGTTGGGCGACCGGAGAGAATCGCACTCGGGCATCCCGACGATCCATGGCATGTTGAAGCCCTGCTCGGCACGAGTGTCCAGATAGTCGCTGACTTCGTCTTCGTTGAGTTTGTGCAGAAGCTCCCAGGCCGTGTCTCCGAGCATGAAGAAAAGCCCGTCTTCGGTCTCAAGATGGTTGGGATGGGCGGGGGAAACTCGAAGCCGAGGAAGCTGCTCCATACCCTTAGAATAATCCCAATTCGAGCTTGATGTGATCCGGCATCCGGTCAATCGTGAACGGGGGATCCCAGGTGAGTTCGACCGTCGCGTCGGCAACCCCTGGTGTTTCGCGCACTTTCTGCTCGACCTCGGGGGGCAAGGATTCGGCCACCGGGCACGCGGGCGAAGTAAGGGTCATGAGCACGTGGACTGTCCGGTCGTCCCGGACATTGACCTCATAGATGAGCCCCAGATCATAGATATTCACCGGCAGCTCGGGGTCATAGATCGTGCGTAAGGTCTCAAGAACGTCGTTCTCGAGGATCGACTTCTGGATCGCGTTGAGCGGTTGAGGGACGGGTTCGGGATCGATGGGCTTAGGCATGAGATTCACGGAGGGCTTCTCGGAGGGCGTGCCAGACCATGGTCACGCACTTGACTCGCATCGGATACTCGCGCACGGGCAAAAGGGCCTCAAGAGGTCCGATGGAGAGACCGGGTTCTCCGCTCACCATTTGGTGATGAAACGCTTGAGCAATCCCTAGGAGCTCCTCCCGGGTCTTTCCGACTGCGATTTCGGTGAGGAGCGATGCGCTGGCCATGCTGAGGGCGCAGCCTTCCCCCTCGAACCGCACCCGCACAATTCGCTCTCCCTCCATTTGCAGGTGGAGACAGACCTGGTCGCCGCACAACGGGTTATGGGCCTGGTGCGACGATGTGGCCTCGGCCAGGGGGCCGAAATTTCTCGGCCGGCGACCGTGGTCGATGATGAGGTCTTGGTAAAGGTCGTTGATCTCCAAGGTCTAGTGGAGTCTACGCCACCCGGCTCGGGTAAGGTGACCTTCATGCTTGTCGCTGGCCTTATTGGCCTGCATTTTGCTCTTCAGCAATCGCTAGGTCCTTTCCATCCCGAACGCACTGTTCCGCGCTACGCTCCCGACCGGACGTTTGATCTTCAGCACGTCAAGGTCGAGATCCAGGTGGACTACCCCCGTCGCGAGTTTGCCGGTCGATCGGTGTCGACCTTTAAGCCACTCCGTGAGGGCTTGACCGAGGTCGTGCTCCATGCCGGGGAAGAACTCCAGATCTCGAGTGTGACCCTCGATGGGCACCCGGCGAGCTTCCGGCGGGCCAAAGAAGACCTGGTGCTCCAGGGCAGCGCTTGGACGGTCGGGCAAACCTACTCCGTCGAAATCAAGTACCGATCGACCAACCAACAGGGCGGCGGATTCGGCGACGAAGGGGGATTCCACTGGATCGAGACCGATGGCAACCCCGATCGGATCGGCTTTTGGACTCAAGGCGAGACAACTTACAACCGCCGTTGGGCCCCGACGTGGGACTATCCGAACGACTTTGCGACCAGCGAAACCATCACCACCGTCCCCAAGGGCTGGACTGTGGTTGGGAATGGAAAACTCGTGAGCGAGAAGAGTTCAGGGGCCCAGACCACGTGGCACTGGAAGATGGACCAGCCCCACGCGACCTATCTGATCAGCCTAGTCGGGGGGCCGCTCTCGGTCAAAAAGGACAAGTGGCGAGGCAAGGACCTCTGGTACGTCGTGCCCAGGGGGCGGGAGCACCTGATCGAGAACAGCTTCGATGACACCAAGGCCATGCTCGACTGTTTCAGCGAGCACTTTGGCGAATACCCTTACGTCAAATATGCCCAAAACGCCATGTACGACTTTGGCGGGGGAATGGAGAACATCAGCGCTTCGACTCTCGGGGCCGGTTCGCTCAGCGACGCCCGCGAGGGTTACCGACGGATGGCCGGGCTGAATGCACACGAACTCATGCACCAATGGTTCGGCGATCTGGTGAGCTGCTATGACTGGGGCGAGACCTGGCTCAACGAGGG
Source organism: Chthonomonas sp. UBA2391 (assembly GCA_002343825.1). Lineage (GTDB taxonomy): Bacteria > Armatimonadota > Fimbriimonadia > Fimbriimonadales > Fimbriimonadaceae > UBA2391. The sequence continues at coordinate 31,152 of DDSL01000049.1, read as the reverse complement.
GTTTGCGACCTACGGGGAAGCGGTTTACGCCGCTGCGGCCCACGGTCAGGCCGCGTATGACCTGGAGATCGCGGACAACTTCAACAGCTATATCGGGGCGTCTCGGCGCTACATCCGGCCGATGGCGACTAAGCACCGGCCGAACGACGACATCATGTTCGACAGCCACGCCTATCCTAAAGGGTCGGCGATTCTCCACACACTTCGGCGCGAGATCGGCGACGAGGCGTTTTTCCGAGGGGTGCGAACCTACCTGGACCGCCATCGCCACCAGCCCGTGACCACGAGTCAGCTCTGGCGGGCCATGACGGATGGCAGCGGGATCAATGTGGAGCCGTTCTTCGATCAATGGATCGCGCGCCCCGGGCACCCGGTCATCGAGTATTCATGGACCCCGTCGCCGGCAGGGGGCGTCACGGTCACCGTTCAGCAGACGCAGAAGACCGATCTGGGGGTCCCGATCTACCGAGTCAAGACCAGGATCAGCATTTTGAGCGGAGGACGAGTGACCGACTTCCCCGTCGTGCTCAATCAAGCGACTCAGAGCTTCCAGGTTCCTTTCTCGGGGCCGGTGGACGCAGTGATCTTCGACGGTCACCGAGACTTTTTGGCCGAGACCGAGCATGAGTTTGGCGCGAATGAGCTGGCCGCGATCGTCCGGTCGGCTCCGAATGCTTCGCACCGCGCGCAGGCATTTGAGCAGCTCCTTGATGGAACCGTGTCGGATTCGACCGTTGCGCTGCTGACCGAATTGGTCCGAGCCGACTCTGGGCCGATTACGGTCTTTCGCGATCTGGAGGGTCTGGTCAATCTCAAGCGTCCGGATCTTCTTTCGCTGTGGCGGGACCAACTCGGGCACCCAAATCCCGAGCGGCAAGCCTGGGCGGCTCGGGGGATTGCGGCGCTAGAACCGACTCTAGTCACCGAAGCGCTCTTGGTGCAAGCCGTCGAGCGGAACACGTCCTTCGCCGCGATGCAGGTCGGCCTTGACGGCCTCGATGCCAAGAAGCACGAGGGGCTCTTCCGGCAACAGATTCTTGCCGACGATCACCGGGAGCGGGTTGGGGCCTTTGCGCTCAGAAAATGGGCGGCCACCGAACCGGCCGACTTGGCCAGCATTGTGGAGGCTTTGGCTACCGGGGAGAGCCTGGCCAAGCGGCGGATGGCCTTTGACTTCGTCGAGGCCGCAACCTACAAACCCTGGATGGCTCCGCTGATCGCGTCGGGGCTCAGTAGCAAAGATTGGTCGGTGGTCATCAGTTGCCTGGGCGCGGTTTTGAGTGGACGACTGACCGACTTCTTGCCCCAGGTGAAGGGTTTGAATCTCACAGACGCCCCCCGCGAGGTTCAGCAGCGCCGCCAGCGCGTGATCGAACGCCTTGGCACCTGAGGGGAAAAAGAAATGAAACCTTCCGCTTCTTCGGAAGGTAAAACCCCTCGGGCGATCGGATGCTACAAGTTCAGGAGATCTCAAAGGACTACAAAAAGTTTCGCGCGGTAGACAGGCTCTCATTCGAGGTCCGGCCGGGCGAGATCGTCGGGCTATTGGGGCCGAATGGTGCAGGCAAGACCAGCGCCCTGCGGTGCATCTCGGGCATCCTCCGCCCGACTCAGGGCCGGGTGCTGATCAACGGCAGCGATGTCGTGATCGACCACAAGGCGGCCAAGAAGGGCCTCGCCTTCGTCCCCGAGTTGCCCAATCTCTACGAACTCCTGACTGTGGATGAACACTTGAAGTTCATCGCGATGTGTTTCGACACAATGAGCATCTATGAACAGCACCACGAGGCGCTTCTCAAGCGGTATTCGCTCTTCGACAAGCGCAACGAACTCGTCGCGACCTTGAGCAAGGGGATGCGGCAAAAGCTCGCGGTGGCCTGTGCGATGGTGCACCGGGCCAACGTCCTACTGTTCGATGAACCGATCATCGGGGTCGATCCGCAGGGGGTCCATGAGATCAAGATGGACATGCAGCAAGCCAAGCAAAGCGGCTGCTGCATCGTGGTTTCGACTCACTTGCTCGATACCGCAGAGAAGCTCTGCGACCGGGTCGTCATTCTGCGACGAGGAAAGAAGGTCGCGGAGGGGACCTTGGCCGAGCTCCAGCAGCAGAGTCAAATGCACGATGCGACCCTTGAAGAAGTGTTCTTGAGCCTAACGTCGGAGGCCCCAGTTGCGACCGATCGTCTTCCTTAACGTCCGGATGTTTCTGAACGGGATCCGCCGGGCGTTCAGCTCGGGTCGGCGGATTGCCGGTCTGGTTTTCTTCGGCCTCTACTTGTATTTCTTCTTTTTCCGACATGCCTTTTCCGGTGGGGCAATTCGACAGCGAGAGTCGTTCAACAGTATCGGGGACGCTCTTGCACCGGCGGGTCAGATCAGCCTGCCCATGCTCTCAGCGGTGGCCTTTTCGGGCTTTCTTATGTTGACCTTCTTGTCGATGTTCAGCCTGCCCAATTACATCGGGATGTATCGCCGGGCGGATGTCGATATTCTCTTCACGACTCCGGTGGACCGTCGGTTGATCCTCACCATGCGGTTCGTCCGGGATGTTCTCATCACCAATCTGGTCCCATTGGTCTTCATCCTCGTCTTCTTCCGTCCGATCACGACCGGGGTGCAAATGGGGCTTGACAAGGCGAGTCCAGGGACCTTCACCGATCTTTACCGAATGGGGTTCTTGTCGTACCTCCTCCAGTCCCTGGTATGGGTCTCGTGGAGCTACGCACTCAGCCTCTATGTGAATCGACCGGAAGAACGGTTCGAAAGGATGCGTCGGCTGGTGAACTGGGCGATCTTCGCCCTTATCCTCCTCACTTGCTTGGCGATCACTCTCTCTTTGAGATCCAACTTTTCGGTGGAGGGCTTTGTCGCCACCCTGCAGATGATCGTGCTCAAGGTGGTCTATTTCATCCCGTGGCTCGGAACTGAGCTAGCCCTGGTGCCACTCACCCAAGACTGGGCCCTAGCGGGCGGGATCGTCTCTTGCTTCGTGGTCCTTACCGGGCTGGGTTTGTGGGTTGCCCTGCGTCAAGAATCGTGGGCTTACGATATCGTCGCCCAGAGGACGACGGCCACCCAAGAAGTGATGGAGCTTCAAAAGAAGGGCGACGTCTACGGCATCTTGGCGCAGCAGGCCCGAATGGGAAAGGTTAAGAGTCGCCGGACGGCGTGGCTCCAGCGGCTTAACCTAAAGGGCGAGTGGGCGCTTGTTTGGAAGGAGGCCGTGCTTTTCTTCCGGGTGGGGACTTTCTTCTGGTTCCTCGGCGTGGCCCTCGGAGCGATGCTCGTCTACCTGTTCATCTTTGTATCGGCTCAAGCCAAGCGGGCTCCCGAAACTGTCTCGCTCATCGGGGTGGCGGTCTCGATGTTCGTGGCCATCGCGACATCGGGTGGGTTTCAAACCAGCGGGATTCTCGAATTACTTCGTCGAGGAGATCTCCAAAAACCCCTTCCCTTTGCCCCAAGCCGGGTGATCCTCTTTGAGATGCTCGGGCGCCTGATCCCTAGCGGAGTCGCGGGCTTGATTGTCCTCTTGGCGTGGATTGTTCTGAAGCCGACTCAGAGCCTTTCTTCGATCACAATCTTTATCGCCTGCTTCTCTGCGTTCTTGGGGATTTTGAGTAGCAGCTTCATGACCACGATCATGTTCCCAGATATCGATGACCCGACCCAGCGGGGGTTCCGGGGCTTAATGGGGCTCTTGGCCCTGGTCGTGACTGTAGGCCCCGGCGTCGGCCTGTTTATCTTGATCTTCGCTCTCAGCAAGTCAGTTGTGATGGCGGCTTTGGCCGCGGCGGTGGTGAACCTCGGCCTTGCGGCAGTGTGCGCCGCCGTCTCAGGGCGATATTACGCAGACTTCAACCCCAGCGAGTAAAATTTGTCGGAACTCCCGTAGACGCCCCGGCGCTGAAATGGTGAGTTGGTGAATTCCGAGACATGAAAGTTCGTCCCTCCGTCAAGATCGCGTTGGGCTTTGCAGTTTTCTCCGCCGCGCTCTACGGTGGGGTCATCGGGATCACCGGCTACCGACTCTCTCAGCTTCAGTTCCCTAGCCTGCGTCCGGGACGGGTCACTTTACTATTCGTGAATCCGGAGGACGGGTATCGGATCGTCGTGTCGAACCGCGTGGCTCAGCTCTTCATCGGCGAGAAAGGAGAGTTTGGAGGAGTCGACATTGAGAAGGCGGACTCTTCGGGCGAAAACCGGCGGCGTATCCCAATAAAGGAGATGCTCGACACGATGAACGGGGAGGCCGACAAATCAGGCGAGTACGTGATGTCGCTGAACGGAATCACCCGCGAGGATTGGCCTTCGGTCGAGCACATCTGGACCGCCGAAAAGATGGCTCAGGCGCTGGATGGGGACGCCAGCCTTGCGGCGGATCTCGAACGTGACCTCGGGACCAAGCTCGACGGAACCGCCCCAGATTTCCTCAATCTCGAGGCAATGGCCAACGGCATCATCATCGATTTTCCGGTTGAGCTTCAAACCCCAACGGGCGAAAAGTTGGTTGCCCGAGCCAGGATGCCGTATCGCACGACGCTGATGCGGAGCTTGAGTAACGAGGTCGAGAAGGCGGGTGCAAGCGCAACTCCTGAGCAGATTCAGGGTCTCTACCAGCAGCTGGTCTCTCAGCGAGGGAGAGAGCCGAATCCGGAGTTTCAGCGTGAGCTGCGATCGCTGATCGGCCCCGACCGGGCCAAGCAGATGGCCGAAAAGCCCCAGGCCTTGCTTTCCAATGTCCGGACGGTCGCCAACGAGTCGGTCGTTCGTAACGCTTCGTTTGAATCCGTCGGCGAGGGTCGAAATCGCACTTATAATGTCCGGCTTTCTCTCACCAGCGAGGGGCGAGACCGATTATGGAAGATCAGTAGGGAACGCAAAGGGTTCCAATTATTGTTCATCGTGGACGGTATCGCGATCGGTGCGCCCGTGATCTCTCACGAGATCTGGCAACAAGAGGTGCTGATCAGCGGATTGACGGACGAACAACTCGCCCGCGACGCGGTGGATACAATTAACCAGATTTGTCAAGCAGGAGGATGCGCAAAGTGATGAAGACGAAGATTTTAGGCGGGGCCATGTTGGGTCTTGCCGCACTCATGATCGTAGGATGCGGTGGCAAAAAGGAAACTGCGGCCGCCAATGACCCCTCTACTAAGCTCCCCGAGCCGGCTGCGTTTACGCTCGCCGCGGGTCAGGAAGCCACGCTGTTCCCATTTGAGGTCGGCAACGAGTGGGTCTATGAAGCCACCGTTGAGGCTCGAGATAACCAAGGCCGCGTCGGTAGCGGAACCCAAGAATTCATCTTCCGGGTGGTAAAGGTCGTTGACGTACCCGAAGGCGGAAAGATGGCGGACATCGAGATCATCTCCAACGGAACCGTGATCGACTTCCAGCAATACCTGTCGAACTCCACCGGTCTGTATCAGGTCTCGGTTGGGATCGGCGACAAGAACCGCAAGTTCGATCCACCTCAAACCATCCTGACCTTCCCGATCCAGAACAACAGCACCTACAGCTGGAAGGGTAAGGGGCCGATCAGCGGAAACATGGTCGAGTCGAGCCTAGAAGGCAAGGTTCTGGAGCCGATTGAAGTCACGACTAAAACCGGAACCCTGAATGCTCTCCAGGTTGAGCAGAAGCAATCTTGGGATGCCCCGGGAGCGAAGGGGACGATGGAATCCAGCACCTTCTGGGCCCCCGGTATTGGCCTCGTTCGCCTGATCCAAGGGATCACGGGTGAGAACAGTTCGGGCGCAACGAAGCTCCTGCTGAAGAGCCATCGAATTGGCAAAGGACCGAGCGAAGACATGAAGGCCGCGACGGCGACGCCTGAGGCCGGAGCCGCCGCAGCAACCGGCGCACCGTCGCCCGGAACGACGCCTGCTACTCCCCCGACCAACACCACCGGAGTCGGGACCCCTAGCTCGGGATCCACCGAAATGACGACCCCTGAGACCACTCCCCCGACCACACCCGGCGCGACGGGAGGCAACTAACCCATGACGTGGCGGCAAGTTTTGGTGGGTGGTCTCCTCGTTGGAGTCGCCCTAGGTTGTGCCCCAGGATCTTCCAAGGAGACCTCGGGGCCTCCTCCCGGGACGACTGGCGGAGTGCAAGCCCAGGCTCCTCAAAAGCCTGAAGAAGCACAACCCGCAGCACCAAACTTGCCGAATGCTCTTCGCCATCGCGGGCTTGGGCTCTATGGGCTCACCAATACTCGCGAACTTTCCTACCAAATGACTCAGGGCGGAGGAACCCCTACAACGGGGACCCAAACCGTCAAGTTTGAAGGGATCAAGGACGGCAAGGCGACGTTCCGCATCGAACGCTCGGGCTGGCTTCAAAATCAGTCGGACGTGGTCGAGGCGCGCGAGGACGGGATCTATGTTCTCAGCTCGACCATGGGGACCTTTGATGTCCCCGCTTTGGAACTGCCTTCCAATCCTGAACTGGGCAAGACTTGGCAGGTGAAGAGCAAGATGACCGCCGGCGACATGAGCCCGATCCTGGAGGCGGTGGCCAAGATCGAGAAAGAAGAGACGATCAAGGTAAAGGGTGGGGAGTTCCCTGCTCTGAAGGTAAAGCTGACCGGATCCATCACGCTCGGCGAGCGCAAGATCAAGCTGGCGGGCAACACCTGGTATTCGGACGGAATCGGGATGGTCAAACAAGAGCTGACCAACGAAGAAGGCGGAAACAAGCAGACGATCGTGGTCGAGCTCCTCGAAATCCAGGATCAACCATCCACGGAATCGAGTACTAAACAATAGGTCGGTCCACTCGGCGGCCGTGATCCCCATGAACGACCGAAAGATCCCGGTAACGCTTTTCGTCCTGCTTTGCTCGGCGATTCTCGTTATCGGGGCCACCTGTCTTCGGCGGGACCCCGGCCCAGATCCCCTGATTCCCATCGTCAGCGAACCGGATAAGCTGCCCTACACCCGGGCAAACCTGGTCTATGCCGGAGCCTCGGTTCCGGTCGAGATGGCTCGATCCGAGGCCGGCAATCTCGTGACCTTCAAGCTCGTCTCCCACGACGAGGTGCTCGAGCGGGAAGTCTATCTGGTGGATGGGGTCTCCTTTGCCTTGCGCGAGATCGTCTCGATGGAGATTGAACCGGCCATCCCGCTGGTCTCGATGATCGCGGACAAGAGCGATGTTCAGACCAAGTGGTCGGGACGGGTGGTGATCGACGATCGGAAGTACCTGGCCTACGCTCACCTCAGCTTTTTGAAGGAAGACCTCAATCTTCCCGGGGGACCCTATGCGGCCGATCGTGTGCAGGTCCAACTCTCGATCCATATTCCGGCCTCCAGCGATGGGCCCGCCAGCGTCCTCGACCGGAACCTCAGCTTTTGGTTTGTGGAGGGCAAGGGGATCATCCGCCGCCAGGCCCACACGACTTCGACCCGGGAACCGGCCGACCCATGATGGGGGTCTCGGGACTCAGGACCCAGCGACAAGATTCTGCCCGTTCCGGGATGAGCGCCGATCCATGGCTGTTGGTTGCGGCCGTCGCCCTTCTCGTGGTGGGGTTGATGGCCATCTATAGCTCGACGGTCAACCAGAGTGGCGCGGCAATCTTTAAGAAGCAGGTCACCAACCTGTTCATCGGTCTGATTCCGGCAGCGATCGTCTGGAAGGTCACCCAGGACATGTGGAAGAAGGCCTCGAACCTTCTTTACATCGCCAACTTGGTGCTCCTCGGATTGGTGCTGTTTGCCGGTGAAACTCGCAAGGGAGCCCAACGGTGGATCAGTTTTGGGGCGCTTGAATTTCAGCCGAGTGAGCTGACAAAGCTCCTCATCATCGTCACGCTGGCCACGTTCTATGCCAATCGGCGGGAGCTCATGAACCAGTGGTGGACTCCTGCCGTTGGATTTCTGCACGTCGTACCAAGTTTGCTGTTGCTGAAAGCTCAACCGCACCTGAGCTCGGTGATGGTGGTCTGTGTGATCTGGTTTGCCGTGACGATCGCCTCTGGAGCCCAGGCTCGCCATATCTGGTTCACCGTCGTGGGGCTCTTTGCCTGTCTGGTCGCGCTCAACCTGGCTGGGGTTGTCGAACTCCGAGGTTATCAGGAAGACCGACTGAGAGCGATGACGAAGACCGACCTGATGGGGGCAGACTTTCAGCAGCATCAAGCCGCGATGGCCTTTGGCAAGGGTGGCGTCTTCGGTACGGGGTACCTCAAGGGCGAACAAAAGACTCGGGTCCCCGAGCAGCACAATGACTTCATCTTCAGCGTGATCGGGGAAGAAGGCGGCCTGGTTGTCTGCACGATGGTTCTCGGTCTTTTTGGGCTTCTCTACTTCCGGATTTGGATGGTCTCGGCCCTTTCGGGAAGTTCGTTTGGTCGGATGGCGGCGGCGGGAGTCCTTGCCGTGTTGGCCTTCCATACGTTTATCAACCTAGGGATGAACCTCCAGATCCTCCCCGTGGCGGGCCTTTGGCTACCTTTTCTGAGCTATGGCGGGACGGCTCTGTGGCTCTGCATGATGTGCATTGCCCTGGTCCAGAGCATCTACCGCCAGGATCAAGAGAACATCTTTAAGTAATCCTGCGAAATAGAACCAACAGGGCGGGAGCACCTAGGACTGCGGTCACCGCGCTCACCGGGAGCTCAGCCGAACGAATCACCCGCGAGGCCACTGCATCGGCGGCCAGCAGAAGCACGGCCCCTAGAATTCCGGCGATCCACCAAGCCCGGCGAAGGTCTGGACCGGCGACGCGGCGGGCAAGATGGGGAGCGAGCAATCCCACGAAACCGATGATCCCCGCAAAGCCAACCGTGAGCGAGACCAAGCCCCCGGCCAAGAACAAGGTGCCCTGAGTGAGTCGGCGGACATCGACCCCGACCTGTTGAGCCGCTTCGGGACCCATCGCCATGGCATTGAGATCGGGCGCGTGGAGCCAGGCCCAACCCGCGACCAGCAAGAGCCCAAGCGCGATCCAAGCGTTTGAGACCAACTGAACCGAGCTGAGGGAACCCAGCATCCAGGCGAGAATTCGGCTGGAATCTTGCCCTGAGAGCACCAGGAGTGCCGACGTGATCCCGCTCAGCATCGCTCCCACGATGACCCCCGCAAGCAGCACCGTAACGGGTCCCAGACGGCTTCCGCTGGCCTTGGCTCCAATGGCCAAGACCAAGGCCAAGGCCACCCACCCGCCAAAGAGCGCGCCGAGCACCACCGCCACGCCAGTGCCGGCCAGGATCAGCATCAGCGCTCCCCCCGCCGCCGCTCCGCTACTTACCCCAACCACGTAGGGCTCGGCGAGAGGATTGCGAAAAAGGGCTTGGAACAGCAATCCGGAGACTCCCAGTGTTCCCCCGATCAAGATGGCAGCCAGGGCCCGAGGGATCCGTAGAGTCCAGATGATGCCTCCCTGGCCGGGACCGGCGAACAGCTCCCGCAGGACCTCGCCGGGGGCTAGCCACACTTGACCACTCACCAAAAGGTACAGGGTTAGCGCGGCCAGGAATCCAGCCGAAATCGCGAGAAGCGTTCGAAGAGAAGAAGATTGCATCAAATTAGAAGAAACTGGCCCCGATTATGGGCGACAGGTAGACTTCCACGTGTCGATGACCCGGACCCTTGCCCAAAGAACCCAACTTTTGAAGCCCTCCCCGACCCTCGGGATCACCGCGAAAGCGGCGGCAATGAAGGCTGACGGCAAACCAGTCCTCTCGCTCAGCGTCGGAGAGCCGGACTTCAACACGCCATCGGAAATCTGCGAAGCGGCGATCAAGGCGATTGAGTCGGGGCGAACGAAGTACACCCCGAGCGCGGGCATCCCCGAACTTCGAGAGCAAATCGCCGGGAACTACAACCAGAGGTTCGGCCAACAGGTCGGGCCGTCGCAGGTCGTCGTGAGTTGCGGGGCCAAGCATTCGGTTTTCAACGCCCTGACGGTCTTGGTGGATCCGGGGGACGAGGTCATTCTGATCGCGCCCTATTGGATGACCTACAAAGATCAGGTGCTGTTGGCGGGGGGCGTTCCGGTCGTGGTCCATGCCGATGCCGACCAGGGTTTTGTGCCGACTCGCGAGCAATTAGAGGCGGCGATTTCTCCCAAAACCCGGGCGATCATCGTGAATACCCCCAGCAATCCGACGGGTGCTACCCTGCCGCTAGAAACCTTGGAAACCATCGCCCAGCTTGCCGACCGGCACGGATTTTGGATTCTGAGTGATGAGATCTACGACCGCCTGGTTTACCAGGGCGAGCATGCCAGCTTTGCTCAGCTCGGGTCGAAGATTGCCGACCAAATGATCTACATCAACGGTTGCAGCAAGACCTACGCGATGACCGGGTGGCGCATCGGCTACCTGATCGTGCCGAAGCCCGTCGCCCAGGCGGTGAGCAATTTCCAAGACCAGGTGACCAGTAACCCCACCTCGTTTGCCCAGGTCGGTGCGCTGGCCGCTTTCAGGATGCAGGAGCAAGAGGTCGAGGCGATGCGTCAAGAGTTCGACACGCGGCGTCACCATGTCTTGGGTTTGCTCGGCGAGATCCCCGATCTACAGGTCCCGACTCCGAACGGCGCGTTCTACGTCTTTCCAGACTTCAGCGCCTATTTTTCAAAGGCCATCCCCGATGATTTGACTCTGGCCGAGAAACTCCTCGACGAAGCTCTGGTCGCCTTGGTACCGGGCTCCGTCTTCGAGGGCCCCGGACATCTTCGCCTCAGTTATGCTGTGAGCATGGAGACGCTCACCCAGGCCGTCGAACGCATCGCGGAGTTCTTACGACGGAACGCTCCATGATTCCCAAGAACATCCCCCTTAAGGACGAAGAGGTCTTCCGGCTGGCCATGCGCCACCGGAGCGCGGCGAAGGATCCGGTGGCCGATAGTTATGAGCGGCTTGAATTCTTTGGGGATAGCGTGCTCGGCCTGATCGTAGCGCAGTACCTCTATGAACAGCACCCCGATTGGGACCAGGGCATGATGAGCAAGGCCAAGGCCAGCGTTGTGCAAGAAGGCCCCCTGGCCGAGACGGCGCTGCGCTTGGGGCTCGATGCCTATATGGAACTGAGCGCCAGCGAAGAGGCGACCGGTGGACGCCAGCGGCCCTCGATTCTCGCCGACGTGGTGGAGGCCGTTCTGGGCGGGATCTACCTTGAGAGTGGTCTCGAAAAGGCGCGATGGTTTGTTCTGGAGCAATTGCACCCCTATCTGAAGCAGGTCAGCGGAGGAGACGTGAGCCCGAACGACCACAAGTCGCGATTGCAAGAAGTCGCGCAGTCGATCTGGCGAATGACTCCGGCCTATCGTTTGGCCGGAGAATCGGGTTACGGGCCCGAGAAGCGGTTCAAAGTCCAGGTTCTTTTTGATAGCGAAGTCATGGGCGAAGGCCTCGGACGAAGCAAGAAAGAAGCCGAGCAAAGCGCCGCCCTCAACGCCCTCGAAATCATCGAACGGAACCGGCGCTGAGACTTTGTAGTCTATATGATGGACAGGGGGCACCTGTACCCCGGCCAAAATTGCCAGAGTCTTGAGGATTTACCTAGTTTTTCTACCTGGAACCTCTTGCATTTGGCCTTAAAATTGGAGACACTAAGGTGTCTTAGTTTTCCCTTTGGGAGAGGAACAAAAATGAACAAGCGAGTATGGATTCTTCCGTTTGCAGCGGTAGTGTGCCTCCAGGCCAACGCTGCACAAATGCCGCCGAATAGCTTTCTGGTTCGATCGGCGAACTCCACCGAGGAGTTTGTCAGCCAGCTCCGGAAGTATCCGCAGGTGAGTGATCGATTCGAGCGCCACTACGGAATGACCCAACGCGAAGTCATTGAGTACGTTCGCGGTCTCCGCCTCACCCGACTGGAAAAGGGTGGACTCTATAGCGTCTACAACGTTCCGGCGGCCAGTGGCGTTTTGCGAGCCCGAGCCCAGAACCTCAAGGCCGGTACCCGAGTGTGGGTGGACTTTACTGGACAGCCGGTCATGATGTGGATTTGCGGAAACCCGATGAACCGCGGACCCCGAGAAGTCGCCGATGCCGGTAAGGTCGCGGCGAATGTGATCGGTGTGGCCAGCGACGAAATGGTCGCCATGACCCCGGCCCAAGCCGTGAATGCCGATGGCCCGATCTTCGTTTCTAGCCTGGAGCCCGATGTTCCGATGGTGGACCTCGTTCCGGAAGTGGCCCCAGAGGTGAACTCTCGCGGCAACAACCTGGGCGGATTGCTCCTCCTGCCGATCGGCGCAGCCTTCATCGGCAACCGACGCGGTGGCGGGGACGACATTCCTCCCGTCCCCGAACCGATCACGATGGTGACCCTCGGAGTCGGAATCGCTGCGGTTGCGGCCCGGCGACGCAAGTCCAACTAAGACCGAAATCCTTAAACGTTGAGTTCGATGATCTCGCTTGCGGGCTCTTCGTTCAGGGAGTCGTGGCCGTCCATCGTGGCGGCCACGATGTTTTCTATTCGGACCCCAAATTCGCCAGGGAGATAGACGCCAGGCTCGATGCTGAAGCAGTGACCGGGTTCGAGGGGGAGCTTGTTGCCCTCTACGATGTAGGGATCTTCATGGCCATCCATCCCGATTCCGTGGCCTAGTCGGTGCATGAAGAATTCTCCGTAGCCCGCGTCGGCGATCACCTTTCGGGCCGCTTGATCAAGGGCTTCGCAGGCGATACCGGGCCGAATCAGGCTTCTCGCGGCCTGGTGGGCGTCCCACACAAGGCGATAGATCAACTTCACTTTCTCGCTTGCCGGGCCGAGATGGACCACGCGGGTGATGTCGCTTTGGTAGTGGTCAACTTCGCAGCCGAAGTCCATCAACAGGACCTGTCCGGGTTCGACGGCGATGTCCTCCGAAAGGTGGTGGGGCTCGGCAGAACCCGGCCCCGTGGCGACGATGGCAAAGGTCGGCTTTCCGCCCTGTTCTCGCATGAGACTGTCCAGCTTCGCGGCGATCTCTCGCTCGGTCATCCCGGGGCGGACCTCGGTGCAGATTTGGCGGAAGGCTTCATCGGCGATCCGTCCGGCCGTTCGCATTGCCTCGATTTCGCTTGCATCCTTCACGCGCTTCAGCCCAGCGAGGATCTCGCCGGCCGGCTTGAAGAGCGCGGCGGGCAAAACCTCCTGGCAACTGAGAAGAACGTTGGCTGGCATGCGATTATCGACCCCGATCATGGCCGACCGCAGGTTCCAGTCTTGGGCCAAATCGCGGATCAGTTGAGTCGGATCCTCACCATCTCGCCAGACCCGAACATCGGAGAAGCCGGCCCGGAGTGCTTGCTGCTCCGAAAGGGCGGGGGCCAGGAGTCGCACTTCACCGGTATCCCGGATCGCCATCAACATGAGCCGTTCATGGGCATCTTCAAAGAACCCATGGAGGTAGCCCATCGTGCGGGGTGTAAACGCGAGGAGCGCATCCATGCTCCGGTCTTGCATGGACTCCGCCAGTCGCGCGATTCGATCTTGTTGGCTGGGGGCGATCACCCGTTCATTATGCCGCCGACGGGTGTTGGCATGACGAACCCCGTTTGCCGGCGCCAAAGTGAGCAGGTCACCCCGCGGGGGTAGTACTTGCTTCCTTTGGCTTCTCCGGAGACCATCTGGTCGCTCCAAGCAAAGTAGCCGCTCCGCTCCAGCCATTCCCGATGGGCCTTGTCGGCCTGCGCGTCGGTCCGCCCAAAGATCTCTCGGGCGATCCACTGACAGAGGTAGATCTTGCTGAGCCAGCTATTGTTGCTCGTGCTGCTGAGCTTCCATCCGCCATCCTCGAAGAGGCAGACGCCGGGCCGCAAAACGAGGTCGAGATGGTGCTTCATCGCTTGGAGCCACTCGGGGACCCCCGGCCGAGTGCGCCAATCTCCGCCGGGGTCGGCATAGAGCGGGAACCCGAGCCCTTCGATCACGGGAATGATTTTGCTATCCACCCGGCCATCGAGCACAGCTGGCAGGGTCCCATCCGGAAGTCGGCTCGACAAGAGAGTCTGCACTGCGCGATCTGCTTGCTCGCGAGCGACTGCCGCCTTCTCGGGTTCACCACACTGGGTGAGCATCTGCTCGAGGCCAAGATAGGCGGCCCAGGTCTTGCCCGCCAAATAGGTGCTCCCTCGGGCGGCTCCTAATGACGCGTCGAGGCTGTCGTAGGTGGTGATCTCTTCGCCGCCCTCGCACCGGCTCGAATCGAACTGGATGGTTCCGGTTCGCTCGTCCAGATCTCTCCGGATCAGGCTTTCGAGGCACTCCAACAGGATCGGTCGCCGTCGCTGGAGCCAGTCTTCGTAACCTGGAGTAACGGAGAGCATCCAGGCGACACAGGTCCAGTTGACCAACTGCTCGGCGGTCATGTAGCTGAAGCACCCGGTGAGTCCGGCCCGCTCATAGCTACTGCGCCCGGGCGGCGAGAACTGGTTCATCACTCCCATGTCGTGAGCGAAGGAGATTCCGCCGGGTCGCAGGCCTTCGCCGTCTTGAAGTTCATCGCGATAGCTGTAGCGATCAGCAAACTGGTCGAGAACATTCTGGACGACCCAAGGATTGCGCTCCAACTCCCAGAACACCATGTCGGCCTGGAGATCGAGCGTGTTCATCATCCGATATTCGCCTTCGTTTACAACCCAAAGCAGCCGACCGTCTTCGACCGCTTCGAGGAGTTCAGTCGAACCGTAGTAGCTGCGGATCGCCTGAGCGGCCATCCACGCTTGGTCTTCGGAGAATCCTTCGACCAGCTTAGGGCTGAGATCGAGCGCAAGGGCCTTTCGTTGATTGAACTGCCGGAATCCCGCCTCGATCACCGACTCTAGATCAGGGTAGTGCCTGGCATACGCATATCGAGCGGCGATCCCTGTCGTCACCGTATCGGCCCGATGGAAGGCCATCACCAACCGAGCCCTGCCAACCTCTCCGGCCGGGACCGAACCGGCCACCGCCGCGCAGTTCCCGAGCATGCCATCCAGATTGGTTCCCCGAGTTGGGTCGACGATCTCGTCGAGGGTGAACCACGTCCCCGACCAGGTGCCGGGCGAGTCGGTGGCCAGTGCGAGGTTCTGGCCGTGGGCCACTCCGCGCCACATGTCACCTTCGATTGGTCGGAGTAGCGCCTGGGGGAGATACTGCCCGAACCCGAAAACCCAGGTCCTTTCCCGATCGCAACCGCGGTTGTCGAATTCGATCTCGAGGGTCACCGCGGGGAGAATCGCTTCGGCAAAACCGGGCTCGTCCGGTTGGGGGAGCGCGGGGGTTGGCGCATAGAGGGTTACCGCAAGCTCATCAAAGGTCCAGCGGTCGACGTTGGGCTGAAGATCCCGGCTGATTTCACCCTCGGCAATCCCCTGATATTGAAAGGGATTGCGCGGGCCTTGAGCATGTTCTTCGACTTCGAAATCCTGGGCCCCCGCTTCGGAAGCTTCGTAGAATGGGGCTAGTCGATAGACATTTTGGGAGTCGCGGCTTTCGAATCCAATAAAGAGGCTCTGGTTGGCGGGGCCACCGAGCTCCATGCCAAGTCCTCCCCTCGCGCCAAGATGTCCGAAGGTGAAGGTGGAAAAAGCTCCAACCGGCGAGTTGTGGGCATTAAAGAATGGAATCGCTTTCATTACTTGAGTCCACTCATGACCATGGCCTTGACGAAGTATCGTTGGCCAATCAGGAAGACCGTGAAAAGCGGGATCAGCGTGAGCACCGAACCGGCCATCAGGAGATGCCACTGTTCGCTCTGTAGACTTTGGTAAGTCCTTAAGCCCACTTCCAACGTTTGCATATCGGGATTGTTGAGGAAGAGCAACGGTCCCATGAAATCTCGCCAGGTGTAGATGAAACAGAGAATGCCTACCGTGGCAATGGCCGGACCGCTCAGAGGGAGCAGTACTCGCCAGAAAATCATGGCGTTGCTGGCACCATCAAGAATCGCGGCTTCATCCAGCTCTCTTGGAATGCTCATGAAGCTCTGGCGCATCAAGAAGATATTGAAGGCTCCACCCCCAAAGAATGCCGGAACGATCAGGGGATAGAACGTATTGACCCACTGAATCTTGGCGAACAGCACGTAGGTTGGAATGAGGGTCACGATTCCGGGGAGGAGCATCGTGCTAATGAGCAAGATGAACAGTCGATCCCGGCCCGGAAATCGTAAGCGGGCAAAGGGATAGGCCACGAGGGCACTGGTCAAAACAACGCCCGTTGTGGCGACGGTCGAGATGAACAGTGTATTGATGAAGAAGCGCACAAACGGTGCGTTGGGGTTGCTCAAAACCTCCCGGTAGTTGTCGAGTCTCCAAGCCCCAGGTGGTGCCCACGCGGCGGTCGTGGCCAACTCGTTTGGGGTTTTGAACGACATGACCAACATGATCCAAAGCGGAAGCATGAAGACCAATGCTCCGGCGGTGAGCACGAAAAGAACGGCAAGCTTATTGGCTTTCACTTTGCTTCGGCCTCGTAATAGACGTATTTGCTGAGTCGGAACTGCAGCGCAGTAAAGATCAAGACGATCACGAAAAGGATCCACGCTAGAGCGCTGGCATATCCCATCCGGAGTGATTGGAATGCGTTGCTAAAGAGGTGCAACATGTAGAACCGCGTCGAATCGTTCGGCCCTCCGCCCGTCATGACCAGCGATTGGGTGAAGACTTGGAAGCTGCCAATAACGCCGGTGATCAAGCAGAAGAACAACGTGGGCGACAAGAGCGGAATGGTCACGTTCTTGAACTTCTTCCAGTTGTTGGCTCCGTCCAAGACGGCCGCCTCGTAATAGTGTCCAGGAATACTCTGGAGCCCGGCAAGGAGGATGACCATCGCCCCTCCAACCCCCCAGATCGACATGATGATCATCGCCGGGAGAGCGGTTGCTTCGTTGCCGAGCCAGTTCAGAGGTTCGCCATTGGTTGAGAGAGACTCGGCCAACTGTTTAAGTCCTAAGAGCTCTCCTACGCGCGAGTACATGAAGCTATTGAGAAGCCCGCCTTCCGCCTGGAAAACTCGACGCCAAATCAGCGAAGAGGCCACCAAAGAGGCCACCGATGGAATGTAATAACATGCTCGGAAGAGAGGCACACCGGCGACTCGTTGGTTAAGCAGAAGGGCCAGCAGCAGCGCAAAGATCAGCCCGAGAGGGACGCTCACAATCGTATAGATGAACGTGACTCGAAGTGACTTCCAGAAGATCGGATCGCGCGTAAAGGCTTCGGTGTAGTTTTCGAGTCCTCTCACTTGGGCGGGCTGGATGATGTCCCAGTTCATGAACGACATCAACAACGAGAGAATGATCGGCCCGACGGTCAGAACAATCATTCCGAAAATCCAGGGGGCCAGGAAGAAGTATGCGGAGCGAGCTTCCTTCTTTTCTCGGGCCGTGAGCTTTCTGGCATCCTTTGTGGGCCAGTAAAGATAAGCGAGTAGTGCACCAAAGATGCCAACCCCAACCAGAAGTCCGAGCGTCCAGTTGAACTGGGGACGATCGCGCTCGGACAAGATATCGTTCAAGCGATTTTGGGCCTCGGTAATGCCTACCGGCAACGCTTCTTTGGCCGAGGCTTGGTTGGTAAAGACTAGTTCTGCTTTGCTTGCCACGCGGCTCCACAGCTCCGGCCAAAAGTCCGCACTGGGTTCGAATTTTGCGAACGGTACCGCGGTATCGGTCACGATTCGGTTGTAGGGGTAGAGCTGAACCTTAGGTGTATTCGGACCGGGTACCCAGAGGCCTGGTTGGATCGCAAGGTCCCGGATCGCGGGTTGAGCGATGCCAGCCTCGGCCATGGCCTTCATCCCCACCGGGCCAGATAAGAATTTCGTAAGCAACCAAGCCTCGCGCGGATGCTTGGTGTGACTGATAATGCCGTATCCCGACCCGCCGGAGGGATATTTGCGCGTTCCATCTTTATACGCCGGGAACAAGGTGATATCCCATTCGAAAAAGCCTTCCTTATCCGGTATGAGATACTTCCGCATGTTGGGGACTTGCCAAATCCCACTCTGGAACATCGCAATCTTTTGATTCACAAAGAGCATTTGCGTCGTGGACATGAGTTGTCCTGTGAGTTCCGAAGATGTCGGAATCCACCGCTCTTTGTTCATCAGCTGACCGGCAAAGCCATAGGTCTTGATCAGTTTGTCTTGCTCAGGAATGACTTTTGTGGGTCTTTCATCGTTATCTGCGAAGTTTCCGCCGTAGGAGTAGTAAAGACTCCGGGCGAAGAGTTCGGGCCAGTCGGATGAATAGCCCCATTGAACGGTTTTTCCGCTCCGATCCTTCTTGGTGAGCTGTTGCATCACCCATAGAAAGTCTTTCTCTCGCAGTTCGGGCCGAACCTTAAAGTCCCAAGTCCAAGAACCATCGGGCTCGGGGATGCCCGCTTCCTTAAAAAGCCGCTTGTTGTAGTAGACAAGCCCCATCGTCGCGATGTCTCGAGGGAGCACATAGAGCTCGCCATTGAGCGACATCGCCGTTCGAAGCGGTTCGTAGTAAGTCTCAAGATCGACACCGTCGGGGCCTGATGCAAATTCGTTAAGCGGCAAGAGTGCCTTGCGCTTGGCGAGTGCCTGGAAGTACAACGGGTCCATCATGACCACATCGGGGGCAACCGATGCCGCGTACATGGTGAGCAGCTTTTGGTGATAAGCTGCGTAGTCCGAGTTCGGTTCGAGGAGAACTCGGATATCAGGGTGTTCCTTCTCGAACTCCTTAACGATATCGCGAATCACTCGCAGCGCAACATCCCCGTCCCAGACCGAAAGACGGATCGTGACCTTTGCTGAGGTTATTGCGCTCAGGACAAAAGCAATCAACAAGAGAGTTAGACGCGACATGAGGTTCCGTTTCATGGAAGCACGACCTTGAGTTTGGAGGGACCACCCCGGGTGAGGCTGGCGTCAACCGTAACAGTGCGACCCTGATGTCGTACCCGAACGGTGTAGTCTCCAAAGAATGCGCGATGACGGACGAGGCCTTCTTGCGAAGTCTCACTCTTCACGCGCGTTTTCCATTTTTGTTGGAGGAGCTGAGTAAATTGATTCCAAGCGGGCCGGGGTTGAAAGCCTCGTTGGAGGAGATGAGCACCATCGGTTCTCCAATGGTTGCCCTCATAGAATCCCCAAAGGATGATCGCCTCGACCGATGGATGACTGAAGAAGGCAGTTACCAGATCGACGAGATAGTCGGCTTGCTCAGCATCATCGTCCGATCCAAAGTCAAGCTCGGTAATCTCGATCGGAAGTTTGAACTTCTCCTGCATCTCATCGAGAATCTGGAGAACTTTCGCGGGCTCAGTTTTGGGCCGATAGAAGTGGCCTTGGAGGCCGATGATGTCCAGCGGCGCGCCCGAATCAAGGAGCTGTTGCACGCGGGCGTAGAACTGTTGGAGTCGCTGGGGAGTAGCTTGGGCAATCTCGATGTTGTCGAAATCGTTGTAGGCCAACTTCACCCCAGGATTCAGTTGTCGGGCCATGCGATAGACCTCGGGAAACTTGTCCCAGCCGATCTTGTCCCAGAGCCCGGTCTCGGTCACGGCCTCGTTCACCACGTCCCAAACGTAGAGCTCGGTCCCAAAGGCGGGGATGGCTTCGCGGATCCGTTGCTGAACGAGTCGCCAGAGTTCTTCGGCAGGCAGTTCCAGCGAAACCGGAAGATACTGCTGGGAGCCCCAAACCGCGTTATGGCCTCGGGACCGGAATCCGTTGGCTCGCATCCAGGCCGTCGCTCGCCGCGCCTCGTCCGGGATTTTGCCATCCAGCGAGTTCCATTTGAGATCATTCTCTAGGGTCAGGGTGTTGAAGTTCTGCTTGAGCAGAGTGCGAAACTTCTCGTCGTCTGGGGTCGTGCCAAGTATCCGCGAGGCTGGAACCGCGGTTCCGAATCGAAAAGCGTGCCGGGTTTGCTCTAGTTCGACCGTGGCTCCAGAGATCGCCTTCCCGGCGGAATCAACGACTTGGATCGACCAATCACCCTTTCGGATCCTCTCGATGCGGGCCTGGGCAGCTGGAATCCACTCGTCAGAGGTTGGGGGTTCAAAGACCTTGGTCAGCTGAAGTTTTTCAACAGGAGCTCCCCCGACGTTGCTGATCGATACGTTTCGAATTTCGACCGACCCATTCACGAGACCCGTCTGAAACTTGACCGCGGCCTCGTTTGCCGCGTAGTCGCGACCCATCCGAACGGCCAAGCGATAGGTCTTCCACTCCGGAGTCAGGATGACAAGTCGGGTGAGCTCCTTGGTCCAGGGTTCGCGGTTGAGCTCCAGCACGACGTTGATCCGCTGGGATTCTGGGCTGCGCGCTTGGAACTGAATCAGCGTTGTGTTTTGAACGGAGAGTGGAGACGCGATCTCGGCGATGGCCTGGTGATCCCACATCCGGACATCGCCCTTACCCCGATACCGAACTCCCCCCGGGATCGGCTCTAGGGTGCACTGGTGGGCCTTGAGTTCACCTTTTTCGCCAAACAGGGTCACTGGTCTTTGGCTCAGATCGGCGGGGGCGGGTCTCAGCGAGACGGTTGCGGGGCCGATATCGACCTTGCCACTCCGATATCCCATGTGGACCGCGAATTGGGTTTCACCGGGTCGATAGGACCTCGGGACGCTTCCCCCAATGCTGACCTTCTGCCACCCATCGGTCAGGTCGATCTCTCGTCGACCGATGGAGATAAAGCTGCCGCTCGATTCTTGCAAAACGACCGCTGCTCGGGTGGACGCATCTCCGCGGAGCCAGACCTCGCCTTGGACCCAATCCCCCTTCTTCAGTGGCTGGTTCAATAGTTGCTTGAGTTCATAGCTCCACGGCTGGTTCGCCGCGCTCGGTTGCACATCAAACCGGATCGCCTGAGTGAAGGCTTGTCCTGAGACCGAGACGACTTCTGCCTTGGGAGTGGCGGCCCAACCTTGAAGCCCCTGGGCCAGGTTTCCATTCACCAAGATGGAGGATGGGTTCACCAGGATGGCGGCCAGGAGCAAAGAGGTCACGCGCGATTTCCTCCCCTCTTGCCTTTTTGTCCAGCGGGAGGCGCGGTCGAGGCGCGAACGACGAGGTCTGTCGGGAAGCGGACCATTTGCGGCGCGGGCTTTTCCTCGATCATCTGGATCAGGCATCGAAGCGCTTCGCCGGCAATGGCCTCGATCGGTTGCCTCACGGTGGTCAGCTGCGGGTGAATGTAGCTCCCCATCGGAGAGTCGTCGAATCCCACCACGCTGATCGAATCGGGGATGGAGAGCCCCATGTCTCGAGCGGCTTGGAAAACGCCTCCCGCGCTATCGTCATTGGCGCAGGCGATAGCCGTTGGAAGTGGTCCGTCAGCGGCCAACTTTCGGAAGGCGCGGTAGCCACCTTCGGCGGTGAACTCTGCGTCCAATATCCACTTTTCGTGTACCTTGAGGCCGCATTCTTCCATGTAGCGTCGAAAGCCGGAGAGGCGTTCAGCGCCGTCGTTCATCTGCAGGTTGCCGTGCAAGTGGGCGATTTCGGTGTGTCCTAGGCTCCGCAGATAGCGGATGGCTTGGCCCATTCCGCCCTCGTTATCACAGGCAAAGACGGGGGCGCCGAATCCGGGATGCCCACTCAGAAGGACGATCGGCGCTCCTTTTTGCACGAGGCGCTGGATGATGGATTCCCTTCCGACGGGAGTGATCATGACGAACCCATCTGCCCGCCGATCCATCAGAGCCAATTGCAGTTCGTGTTCGCTGATGTCCGCCGAGTGGGAGTAGAGCAAGAGGTCGTGTTGAACCTCGATGGCAGTTTTGGCAAGTCCCGTCATCGCCGACTGGATGAACGGATAGGAAAGCATTTCGGGACCGAAATGCCCAGGGACGATTCCCACCGTACGACTCCGCCCGGTGACCATCGCTTTCGCGACGTTGTTAGGTCGGTAGTCCATCTCGGCGGCGACGGCCAAGATCTTCTCCCGCAGGCGTTTCTCAACCGGCTTGGGGCCACCGTTGAGCGCATAGCTCACCGTGCTTACACTGACTCCAACGGATTTCGCAATATCTTTGAGCGACGCCACTGTCTTGCTCCTTTCACTTGGGTGAGCTAGCCCGGCTAGCCCGCCATCAAACCACCGTCGAGGGATCCGCCCGGAGGCTTTCTCCGTTGCTAGCGATCACTTCTCGGTACCAGTGATAGCTCTGTTTGGGGGTTCGGGTTCCGGTGGTGAAGTCGACGTGGATGAGTCCGAAGCGCTCTTTGTAGCCCTCGGCCCACTCAAAATTGTCCAACAGCGACCAGTGGAAGTATCCCTCAACCGGCACCCCGTCATCGACCGCCCGACCGAGTTCGGTGAGATACCGACGAGTGAAGTCGATGCGCTGGGGATCTTGCACCTTCCCATCAAGTCCGACCCAGTCGACGTTTGAAAGTCCGTTCTCGGTGATGTAAATGGGGAGGCCATACCGCTCGTGGCTGATTTTCGGACCCCAATACAGGCTTTCGGGCCGGACGAGCCACCGGAAAGCGGTGAGAGGGTCATCGATCGAGTCGTCCAGAGTGGCAGGTTTGCCGCCCTCACCGGCCTTTATGATCGGAGCGCTGTAGATGTTCAGTCCGAGGAAGTCCATCGGCTGGTGAATCACCTTGAGATCGGCCTCGCTGAGGTGGGGGACGGCGACCGGGTCGCGCAAGACGTCCTCCCGATACTCGCCGAAGACGATCGGGTCCAGCCAGAGCGGCATTTCCCAGAGACTGTCAGGCCGGATCCCCAGCATTTGATGCTTGGCGGCGGCGATGTCCTCGGCCGAGCGACTCGCTGGAATACAAGTTTGGCCGACCGGAGCCATCCCGACCTTGCAACCGGGAATCTCGGCCTTCAGTGCGAGCGTGCTATAGCCGTGGCTCAACAAAACGTTTCGAGCCATAACTCGTAGCTCCTCGAAAGGTCGCTTCCAGCCCGGGGCATGGACGCCAGCTCCGCAACCCAGATAGATCGAGCACTGGGGCTCGTTGTGGGTCATCCAATTCTTCACGCGGTCACCGAGCTTCTTGGCCACGTGGGTTGTGTATTCGCCGAACTGCTGCGGGATGTCCGGATTCGCCCATCCGCC
Source organism: Chthonomonas sp. UBA2391 (assembly GCA_002343825.1). GTDB lineage: Bacteria > Armatimonadota > Fimbriimonadia > Fimbriimonadales > Fimbriimonadaceae > UBA2391. Next base: position 8,159 of record DDSL01000049.1, on the reverse strand, counting down.
TTCGTAGTGCAGCGCGGTGGGGAGGTCCCAGTGGTACAGCGTCACGTAGGGGTCGATACCTCGGGCGAGCAAAGCATCCACGAGGCGGTCATAAAAATCGAGGCCGGCTTGATTGGCCGGTCCGACCCCAGTAGGCTGAATTCGGGGCCAAGCGATACTGAATCGGTAGGCTTGCGCTCCGAGCCCCGTCAGAAGATCGGCATCCTCCGCGTATCGATGATAATGGTCGCAGGCAACGAATCCGTTGTGGCCCTTGTAGATGGCCCCTGGGGTCCGGCAGAAGAGGTCCCAAATCGAATCGCCTCGACCGCCTTCGTGGACCGCTCCCTCGATCTGATAACTGGACGTAGCGGCACCCCAGACGAAATCACTTGGAAAACTCATAGCTTCAATCCCGGCTCTAGGAGCTTCACAAAAGTCGCTCACGCGGGCCTAGATTCAATTTACTGCAGTTTTCCGAAAATTGCCACCGGTTTTGATAAAAAGTGAGTTATGATAAAAAGGAGAAATCAAAAGGAGGCCTATCGGAACATGCGGATCACCATCAAAGACGTTGCGATACGTGCAGGTGTAAGCCCTGCTTCTGTATCTAACGTTCTGCATGGCCGGGGTCGAAACGTCCGCGTGAGTCCGGCTACCGCAGAGGCGATTCGAAACGCTGCGAAGGAGTTGCGATACGGACCGCAAACTTCAGAATCTCAGCCTTCGGCTTGCCAAATTGCCCTCCTCGTGCCGAAAGATTTCTTGAACAAAGCCCAAGGGGCGGTTTTCGCGCAGATCGTTGAGGGCGTCCAAGAAGTCGTCGCAGAGGCCGGGCTGGAGCTTGTCTTTGCTCCCCGGCACGCCTCGCCCTCGACGGCCGGCATTTTGCTCGTCGGGAACGCCGACCTTTTGGCTTCCTTTGTGAGTCGCCCGACGCCAACCGTTGGTTTGCTCTCACCTGGCATCGAATCTGCGGTTGAAGGTGCCCGGTCGATCTACCCCGACTATCGCTCGCCGATGGAAGAGGCCGTGCTCCACCTCCGAGATCTCGGACACCGCCGAATCGCCCTCGCGACTCCATCCCAGGCGGCGAATCCGGCCGATCAACAGGCGCTGGCCGCGGCCTTTCACCGCGCGATGGATCGTTTCGAGCTCCCAACGTCGGACCCATTGGTGCTAGGGCCCTCGGGCTCATCCTTCGAGGTTTGGTGGAGTTCGTTCCCACCCGAAACCGCCCTTGTGAGCACCGACGAGAACCTCTCCCGGTGGATCTTGGACGAATGCGAACGACTTCGGATCGAGGTCCCCGCTCAACTCAGCTTAATCTCCGTCGAACCGGAAGTAGGGAGCTTCGGCTGCCGACCCCGGCTCACTAGCATTCATCAACCGATCCGCACCATGGCCACTTCGGCCGTGCAGGTCCTTCTCCGACTCCTTGAGGGCTCGGCTCCCGTGCCAACCCTCTTGTCTTTTGGCTGTCGATTCGAAGTTCGAGACTCGACGGCCGCACCCCAACGTCGAGGTACACCCAATGAAAAAAGCGTTTACGCTTATTGAGCTCTTAGTTGTGATCGCCATCATCGCGATCCTCGCCGCAATCCTGTTCCCCGTCTTCGCTCAGGCCAAAGAGGCCGCCAAGAAAGCCGCGGACCTCTCGAATCTCAAGCAGATTGGCCTTGCGAGCATGATGTACTTGGATTCGAGCGATGACCAGTTCTCCCGTGGAGGCTATCCGGCCGTCGTGACCAATCCGGACGGATACTGGATCACTTGGCGCGAGCTCCATGATCCGTACATCAAGAACGGTCGACAAGTCAATGCAACCTCGGGACCCAACTCGTTCCAGTCGGTTGGAGGAATCTGGCGCAGCCCGGCCGAGCCCTCCAATGGACGCCGAGGTTACGGGGCGCACAACGCCATCTTCCCGCTGGCAACCTACAAGTGGTGGCAGGGTAGCCAGTATGACGAGCGACCCTGGGGCAACTACTCCAGCATCCCCTCGCGATCACAAACCGCGATCGAGCGGCTTTCGAGCACGCTTATCATGACGACTCAGGGCGTGGCCCCCAACTGGAACAACTCAGGAGCGAACGTTCTGGAAGGGGACTGGTGGTTCCATGGTGGATCGCAATGGCCGCCCAAGTTCACGGGACCCGAGTCAGGAGCCAAGTACGACAACGACCAGAACTACTCGGCAACCAACCCGGCCGCGATGATGCCTCGCTATCGCTATAGCCAATCTGCCAATGTCGTTTTCGCCGATGGACACGTGAAGAACGTGAAGAAGGGGACTCTGAACTGGTGCACCCAGGTTTATCCGGGCTGGAGCCACTTCCCGGTCAATGCCCCGCAGGGCGACTGGAACTTCCTGTTCGCTCCCGGAGGACCTTGCGCAGGACAATGAAGAACTGGATTCTCATCGGTGTCTTGGCATCGGCGGTGGCCCTCTCGGGGTGTAGCAAGGACTCAGCGGGAGAGCTTCCTCCGCCGACCAAGGCTCCATCCGAGCAGGAGTTGAAGGAGATGCCGCAAGAGGCAAGGGATCGGTACACGCGACCCTCCAGCCCTGGGGCCAACGCTCCAAACCCCTCCTCGGGAGGCAACTGATGCGAACCCTCGTTGCCCTCTTCCCGCTTCTGGTCCTGGTGGCCGGATGCGGGGAGACGGCGCCCGAGGCCCAATCGCCAGAGCCCCCGAAGGTGGCCTTTGAGGGCAAACCCGACGCCAAGATGGAGGGCATCTGGAAATCGGAGAAGCCCAAGATGGAAATCCATCTGCTGGCCGCCGGTGAAGCCAAGGTGATCTCCTGGACCCCGACTCCGGACGGGGAAAAGAAGATTGAGCAATCGGGTCGCTGGGGCATGAAGGAGTCCGAACTGCAGTTCGAACTCAATGTCGACTCGGCCACCCGAATCGAGACCTACCAGGCTTTCCAAAAGGATAACTCGCTGGAACTCAAGAGAACGAGGCCCAAGGCGACTTACACCTTCACCCGCTCGTAAATGTACCGGATAGCGGGCCGCAAACTAAAAATTGCACCCCAATTCGGAACGATTCGACTTACAATAAGACGAAACCTGTCCGCAGACAGAGGAGACGATAAAAAAATGAGAACTCAACGTGGCGTTCTGGCTTTGGCCGTGGCTTTCATTGGAGCCCTGCCAGCCTTGGCAATTCGAGAAACCTTTACCGGATCTCTCGACTCATCCCTTCCTTGGACATTCGTAGTGCCCGGAGGTGACGGGTCGACTAGCGAAGATTCCTTCAACTACAACTACGACGGCGGTACGTTTAACACGAGGTTCAACAGCTTCATGTTCCAGCCGTTCAACTTCCCGCGCAATATTTTGACCTTGCCGATCACCGGCGAGCCTGGCCGGAATTGGGAAGCTCAAGTGCAGATCCAGACTCGGTTTTCGAACCTCGGATTCCAAAGCAATCCGTTCGGCGCCGCTGGTCTGATCATGCTCCAGGACGCCGACAACTACATCACGTTCTATGTGGGACGAAATGGTGCCGACGTTGGACTGAACGCGGCTGGTGAAGTTGCAGGCAACTGGTTCTTCATGACCTCCACGGGCTTTGCACCGGCCAACGACGACGACATCTACCGCATCAAGATCGCCCGAATCGTTCCGGCCGGATCGACGGAAGCTCAGCTCGATGTCTTCTTCTATCGAAACGGAGTCGGAGTCGGTGATAACGGCGGTTATCAGTTCAGCCTGTTGCCAGTCAACCCGGGATTCGTCTACGATTTCTTCAATAACCTGAACGGTGGCAAGCGAATCGGGATGTACACCGACTCGGCCGCCAACGTGGACGCCAGTTCGGATCCGCTCAGCGTGAGCTTCGACAACTTCATGACCAACGTGCCAACCGCTGGCTCGCGAACGGTGAGTGGCAAGATCACCTTGCAGGACACCGATCCTAGCTGGACCCCGGTCGGCTTGGAAACCAGCGTGGACTACGTCCAGAATGGCGCCGTGGTCGCTTCTGAGCTGGTGACTCTTGATGCCGAAGGCAAGTACTACTTGACCACCACGCTTCCGAACGGGAACTACGATCTCCACGTGAAGGCCGCCAACTGGCTTCGCAAGAAGCAGGCCATCACGCTGGGTAGCGGTTCGCTCTCCAACGTCAACCTGAGCCTGATCAATGGCGACATCGACGGCGATGACTCGATCACGATCTTCGACTACATCGAGATCTCGAACGGGTTCGACACCGTGGCTGGAGACCCGGGCTACTCCTACTTCGCCGACCTGGACAAGGACCTGTCGATCACGATCTTCGACTACATCATCCTGTCCAACAACTTCGACCTGGGCGGAGATGTTCTCCCCTAAATCGACTTTGGATCAATTCATTGACCCATAAGTGATCACACGACACTCGGACCGGCCGCATGGCCGGTCCATTTTTCTGCAAACATAGAGAAACCCATCATGCCTGTCGCCGAACCCATGCCCACCACTTATCACAGTTTTTGCCGATGGACTTTCCACGCCGGAAAGGGAGGCTTTCACCCCGGGGCGATTCGCCCCGCTTGGTCCAGCGATAAGCTCAAGAGCGAGGATATCCCCGGACTCGTCGCCAAGCATATCCGTCCGCGTCTGCCTAAGCATATTGAGCTTGGTTACGAGCTTCACTACGACACCGAGGTGAACGAAGCCAACGCTCCGGCAATCGCGGATGCACTCGGCGAGCATGGCATGCACCTGGCCATGATCACCCCGGGAGCCCACAGCCACTTTGCCTACGGCGGGGTAGGTTCGCTTGACCCAATAGAGCGATCCGCTGCCGAAGATCTGGGTAAGCGAACGGTCGACCTCGCCTATGGCGTGCTGCGCAAGTCCTGGCGCAGTGAAGCCGAACTAGCTCCGACCCTGGTTCTCTGGAATGGCTCCTATGGATATGACATGGCCACGGTTGGGGTCAAGCAGATGATGGCCAACCTGCGTGAGAGCGTGGCCAAGCTCTGTAAGTACGAAGCCGAGCAGGGCGGACACCTCTACTTCGGCATCGAACCGAAGCCCAACGAAGGTCACCCGGCGATGCTTCTTCCGACCGTCGCCAGCACCCTGATCTTTTGGGTCCGCACGGCCCGCGAGCACGGGATCTCGCTCGACAAGAAGGGCGTCAACATGGAGATCGGTCACAGCGAGATGATCGGCCTCGACCACGTTTATGACGTGATCGAGCAACTCGACAACGGCGCGATGACCCACTTCCACCTGAATAGCCAGGGCTACAACGATGGAATCCTCCTCGGTGGTCCGGGCAAATACGACATCGACTTTGGATGCCGGATCACCGGAATGAACGTGACTCTGGCTCGCCTAATGAGGGTCGAAGGCTACAACCGGTGGCTCGGCCACGATATGCAACCCAGGCCCTATGACAATGAGGAAGCGGCCTGCGAGCGAGTCGTCCGCAGCATCCTCAGTTGGGAAGCCTGCTGCGAGGCCTCGCGCACGATGGATGCCGCCGCCTTGATGAAGGCCCTCAGCGAGCGCAACACGATGGCCGCCGAAGACATCATGATGACGGCCACGGCGGAGGCCATCCATGCCTTCAAGCGCATGATGGGATAAGCCTCCAAAGGTGGCTCCGGCCATCGGCCGGGGCCATAACCCGAGGCTCAGAAGTCGGCGATCCGGTAGTTCAGTTCGAAGATCGCCGTCTTCACGGCTTCGAGGGCGGCTTTTCGCAGGTCCTTTATGCTCTGCCCGGTCGCTTCAGCGTCATCCCCGCTGACTTGCAAAAGGGTCTCGTCAAAGCCTTCGACGGCGTCGTCGCTATACGCCTTGACGTGTTGGAGCTTCGGCATTCGGTCGAAGAACGCGTTGAGAGCCATCGCGCTAACCGCCGCCCGTTCCTTGGCCGAGGGGCCAAAGAATGTGTAAATCTCGACCCCCGCATAGCGGACGGCCACACCCTTCTCCTTCTCGGTGATTTGGGTGGCAAAGGTCCCCGTCACCTTGCTTCGCTCGACAGGGATTTTTGCTTCCTTCAGCAAGGCCCGCACGGCCCGGACGCGCTCCCGGCTGGGTGGGTGGGTCTGATAGATGCCCCAATCGGTGCGCCGCACTCGCTCGTCAAAAGCGAGTCGCTCCATAAAGGTCATCAGTCCGACGGGGTTGTGCTGACTGAGGACCATGTACTGAAAGGCTCCCAGGTCGGCCGATTGTTCGGCCTTGACGCTCCACCCGCTACCCATCGCCTGGGAAAAGAGCGAACCCGCAGCCGCAACGCCCGTGCCCCCGGTCAAGATCGAGATCAAGATCAAGGGGAGGGTAAAGGCCTCAAGTCGGCTCTGCTCCTTCCTGAGGGTCGCGATGTGCCGGAATGAGGCGTGGGCGATTTCGTGGGCCACGATTCCGGCGAGCTCGGCGTCGCTCTCGACGTAGTCCAGAAGACCCTCATAGAAGTAGATGAATCCACCGGGCAAGGAGAAGGCATTGACCTCTTTCCCTTCGGCCACCCGAAACTGGTATTGGAAGGTGTTGAGTCGGGCATCTCCCCAACTCACCCGGACCTGGTTGGCGTTGGCGATCTGGGAGAATTCCGCCCCCAGCGCTTGGACCCGGGCGACCATCGCCTCATTCGTGCTGAGTTTGTATTGCTTTTCCACCTCGGCCGCGTACTTGGCCCCGAGTTCGGCGTCTGCCTTCAGGTCGGCCTCGTGGCGCTGCTTTTGGATTTCGGTCTCGGTGAGTTGGTCCGGCGGTTGAGTCGTCGGTTCCGGCTCGGGCTTCGGATCAGCCTCGGGGTCCTGTCGCCACCATCGATCGAGGGTGTCGACGTTCCGCACGGCTTGTTGAGCGCGGGGCGGCAGGACCGATCTCCAATTCTCCTCTCCACAGGTATGGCAGGCGTGCGCGGGAGTCGTCGCGAGACACGCGGCAAGGAGGAGAGCGTTCATCGGTTTGCTTCTATAGACGCCCCCGATGGCGCTTCGTTCCCTAGGAGAATGGGGCGGTCCCGTTCCGCATCGACGGTGCAGAGGATGGCGAGTTCGGCCTCGGTATCAGCAACGAACTGGTGAGGAAGTCCCGGGGTCACATGAACGATGTCCATCGGGCCGATGGCGTGCCACTCCTCGCCAAGACGAACGCGCCCGTGGCCGCCGAGCACCAATACGCTGTGTTCGTGCTGATGCTTCTCGTAGCTGGTGTAGCCTCCGGGTTGAAGCACAAAGCGGCGAACCTGGAACCGGCTGTCGGGGCTCTCGAAGAGGATCTCGCGTGAGACATCCATCCACGTGCCGGGTTCGTTCTTGTATTCCGTCCGCTCCACTCCGGACCAGAGGCCGTCTGGCCCCATCGACTTGATCAAAACAACACCATCGGCTTGAGGATTTCGCCCTTCTTCATGGTCTGATACGCAGCCGGGAGTTCGTCTAGTTCGATGAAGTGGCTCACGACCTGCTCGGCCTTGACGATGCCGTTTCGCAGCACTTCGACGGCCAGACGAGTTTCTTCAGGACCGCAGGAGTAGGCATGGGTTAGGGTCAGGTCTCGGAAGTAGATCGCGTTCCAGTCGATGTCGGGTTGCTCTTCGGGCGGCAGCGGGGCGAAGAAAACGATCCGCGCCTCGGGGGCCGCGACCGAGAGAGCGAACTCGAAAGCCGCGCGGCTGCCGGGGCAAACCACGATCGCGTCGAACTGGTCACAGGGATCGACCGCCCGCGCCTGGAGCCCTAGGCTCGTCGCCCATTCCATCCGGCGCGGATTGAGGTCGGTGCCGACGGCCTGCCCGGGTGAGGCGAGAAGATGCATGAGGCCCATGACCCCGAGCCCGATCACCAGCACGCGGTCTCCGCACTGGGGCTTGAGCTTCTTCAGCGACTTCATCACGCAGGCTAGGGGTTCGATCAGAGCGGCGTCCTGGGCTCTCAGATCCTCCACGATCAGCGTGTCGTTGAGGTTCTCGGCGGGGACGCCGAAGCAGGTGGACATTCCGCCCGGATCGAGCCGCGTCCGCTTCCACTGCGAGCAGTGGACGGTGTGGCCCCTTTGGCACGCGTCGCATTCCAAGCAGGGGGCGTGGTGGTGAGGAAAGATCCTTACGCCGACCGGAAAGCGCTCATCCTGGCTCTCGACCACTCGTCCGGCGACTTCATGCCCAAGGACGTGAGGGGCCTTGCGGTCCAGATACCAGGTCATCAGTTCGCC
>DDSL01000153.1 GCA_002343825.1 Chthonomonas sp. UBA2391 | reverse complement strand
GCTTTCTGAATGTGGTCGGCCGGGGTGACGAAGGGCATCACCCGGCTCAGGCTCTGGCTCGTATCAATCGGGGGATAGTGGCCTTTGCTGGTGAGCTTTCGGCTCAGCACGATGTGGCCATCGAGGATCGATCGGGCCGCATCGGCGATCGGTTCGTTGTTGTCGTCGCCATCGACCAGGACGGTGTAGATCGCTGTGATGGCGCCCCGGGGTCCGCACCCGGCCCGTTCCATCAGCCGGGGAAGCATGGCAAAGACGCTCGGAGTGTAGCCGCGGGTGCTGGGTGGCTCGCCGACGGCCAGGCCAACTTCACGTTGAGCCATCGCAAATCGGGTTACCGAGTCCATCATCAACATCACGTTAAGCCCTTGGTCGCGGAAGTATTCACACACGCTCGTCGCCGCCAAAGCCGCTTTGATCCGAACGAGGGCAGGCTCGTCGCTGGTCGCACAGATCAGGACGCTGCGCTTCATGCCTTCCTCACCGAGGTCGTTTTCGATGAACTCGCGGACTTCTCGTCCTCGTTCTCCGATCAGCGCGATGACGTTCACATCTGCCTGTCCATTGCGTGCGATCATGCCCAGCAGGGTCGATTTACCGACTCCCGATCCGGCAAAAATACCGATCCGCTGCCCGATCCCCATCGTCAGAAGTCCATCGATCGCCCGGACACCGGTGCCATAGGGAAATTGGATCATCTGGCGATCCAATGCATTTGGTGGGGTAGCCAAAACCGGGTAGCGGTCGGCCCCCGAGATCGGACCCAGTCCGTCCATCGGGCGACCTAGTCCGTCTAGGGCCCGCCCCAAAAGCATCGGCCCGACCGGGACCTCAAGGCATCGACCGTTGGTGTGAACCAGATCGCCAGCGCGGACGCCGTGCATCTCGCCGAGAGGCATCAAAAGCACCCGGTCGCCTCGGAATCCGACCACCTCGGCATCAATCGACTCCCCGCCCGCGCTCTCGATCCAACAGACGTCGCCAACGCGGGCATTGGGCCCGTTGGCCTCGACCACTAAACCGACCACTTGGGTCACCCGTCCTAAGACGCGGAAGCTTCGTGCGCCCCGAACCCGGTCCTTTTGAGATTGGTACTGAAACGGCTGGGGACAGAAGTCAATCATGGTGCATCGCCTCCCAAATAGCCCGGATCTGAGTCGACACGCGCCCATCGATCCGGCCACCATCGGTGTCGATCACGACCCCCTGGCCGATGCTCGGATCGGCCACAAGCTCCAGCGAGCGCAGGGAAGGGGAGACTGCGAGCAGGTCGTCATACGCCTTCTTGAGCGCCGGGAGAGCCGTCGCATCGACCATTACCCGAGCCGTGTGGGCATGGGTCACCTCGGCTAGGCATTCCATGGTCATCTTCACGATCTTGCCCGGGTCCGTCGCCAAGGTATCGCTCAAAACCTTCTCGGCAATCACGACTGATAGATCGGCCACCGCCTCGGCGGTGGCTTGATACCAGGCCTCCAGGCCGGCGGCGATTCGCTCGTTCAGCTCTTTTAGCTCTTGCTGAGTCTCGGCCGTGAGCGCTGCGTGAGCCTCTTCCATCTCGGTGCGAATTCGTTTCAATCCGTCCTCGCGGCCGGTCTCGACACCCAAGACGTACCCCTGACCAAAACCCGTCAGGCGCCCGATCTCTTCCGCTTGGGCTTTGAGCGTCTCCAGCTCCTCGAAGTGACGACTGAAGTTTCGTCGTCCCCCCGTCCTCTGGGTGGGGAACCCCTCGGGAAGCACCTCGATCGCTTCCTCAAATGCACCGGTGGCGGCCTTGCGCAAGATTGGATTAGACAAGGACGTCGTCCTCCCCGCGGCCGATCGTGATCTCGCCGTTTTCTTCCAGTCGGCGGATGACCGCGACGACCTTGCCTTGGGCCTCTTCCACGACCTTCATCTTCACCGGTCCCATGAACTCCATGTCTTCCTTGAGCATGCCGACCGCACGCTCGGACATGTTTCCGAAGATCTTGTTCATGACGTTCGGACCGACACCCTTCAGGGCCGTCGCCAGGTCCTTGACATCGACTTCTTTGAGGATCTGCTGGATCGCCCGGTCGTCGAGCGTGATAATGTCCTCGAAGACGAACATCATGTTCTTGACTTGCTCGGCGAGCTCGGCATTGGTTTCGCTCAGCGAATCCATGATGAGGCGTTCGGTAGATCGGTCGACCCGGTTCAAGAGATCGACCAAAGCCTTGGGCCCCCCAGCCTTTTGCATATCCGTGCTGAGCAGGGAGCTGACCTTGCGTTCCAGAACCTGTTCCACTCGGCGGAGAACTTCAGGCGGGGTCTGTTCCATGCTGGCAACCCGACCCGCCACTTCGGCCCGTAGTTCGGGCGGAAGCTTGGTCAAAACCGTCGCCGCTTGGTGTACCGGCATGTAGGCCAGAATCAGGGCGATCGTCTGAGGGTGCTCGTCCTGAATGTAGCTGAGGAGCTGGGCCGGGTCGGCCTTCTTCAAGAATTCGAATGGCAAGACCTGCATCGCGGCCACGATCCGCTTGATCATGGCGTCGGCTTTTTCGTCGCCAAAGGCGGCGGCCAGCATCTTCTTGGCTTGACCGATACCGCCCTCGGCGATATAGTCCTGCGCCATCGCCATCTCGTGGAATTCAAGGATCACCTGCTCCCGCTGTTCAGAAGTGACCTTTTCTAGTCGGGCCAGCTCGACCGAAAGCATCTCGATCTGGTCGTCATCGAAGTGTCGCACCACCTCGGGGGCACAGTCACCCAGCAAAGTCAGCATCACGGCTGCCTTGCGCTTGGTATTGAGAGCTTCGCCTTGTTTTCTCATTTGCCTTCATTCAGCAGCCAAGTCTTGAGCAGCATCGCTACGACCTCTGGCTTGTCGGTGGCCATCCGCTTGATCTGTTCAAGCGGAACGTTGACCTGGTCGGGGATCTTTGCAATCCGCACGGCCTGGTCATTGCCCACAAATTCCACAACTTCTTGGTGCTTGTCGCTCAGGACCTTGCCTTCGGCGTCTCCGACGAGTTCGCCATGGCGAACGACCGGTGCCTGGACGGTTCCGAGGACTTTGCCCTCTTTCTCCGCTGCGAGGGCTTGTTGGCTTCCCACCGCAACGGCGACCTGTTGGCCGTTATCCTCGATCAGGACTTTGGTCTCCACCGACGGCAGCTGGCCGACGGGGATCATGCCTCCACCCGGAAGAGCCGCCACCATCGTCGTGCCGCCCTTGCTCGCCTTCCCGATCGCCTTCACGACCATGAATCCGACGATCACCAAGGCCACGATGGGGAGCAGGGAGAATATCTGTTGAGTTCGGGCCGTACTCGCCGCTGCGGCCTCAGACTTCTTGCTCTCTTCGGCCGCCTTGGTGTCAAATGCGATTGGAGTGACCGTGAATCCGAAGTTGGTGGTGTCACTCGCGAGCGGGCCGAGTTCACCCCGGATGATCTGTTCCACTGCCGCTGGATCTTCGATTGCCGTCGAATTCACCAGAACGTTGATCGCCATCTTTTTGAGCGTCCCGGGTGCATAGGTCGTGTTGGTCCGGGTCTCGGTAGTGGCAAAGGTCTTCGATTCGGTTTGGCCACTGTAGTTGCGCCCCTCGTTTTCGCCGTTGGCCGGTGCGGCCCCTGGGGTGTTGGCGGCAGCTCCGGCGACTCCTCCTACCGAGGAGTCGCTATCCGACATCGTCTCGGTGACCTTATCGATGGTGAGGGGCTTGGTTGGAGATTGTTCGTCCTTGGTCTCGGCTTTTTGATCAAAGCTCATCTCTAGGATCGGAATGCTCACGACGGTGGCTCCCTTACCAAAGGCGGTGTCGAGTCGGCTCTGCAGAAGAGTCTCTCGGCGTCGAGCCTCGGCGATTTCGGCCTGCAGGCGCTCGGCTACCAGTCCACTGCCGCCGATCGCCTCGTTGCCATCGATCAGGGTGCGTCCGGAGTTGCTGATGACGCTGATATTTTTGGGCTGGAGCCCGCTGACACTGTACTGAACGAGTCGCTGAATGGCTCTTGCCCCTTCGCCATCGAGGGCGCCTTCGCTTGACTCGGTCACGATGACGCTGGCGCTGGCGGCGCTACCCGAGCGGGCGAATGGGGAAGTGTCTTGCAAAGTGAGGTGAACCCGGGCCGACTTCACTCCGGCCAAAGTTTCGATCGACCGCGCCAATTCGCCTTCGGTCATCGACTTCAGCCGCTCGCGCTCGACCGACGGCGTATTCATGACCCCCATCTCCTTCAGATCGCTATAGCCCGGATGACCCGAACTCGGCATCTTTTGCGCGACGGCCAGCTTGCCCTGAACTTCGGCGACCCGATCCTGGGGAACCATCACGTTCCCAGCTCGGTCTTGCTCATAGGGCACGCCGAGCTTGGTCAGCTCGTTGACCACCATCCCCTGATCTTGGGGAGAGAGGCCGCGGAAGAGCACTTCCATCTTGGGCCGACTCGAAAAATAGAGCGTGCCGGCAAGTAGCAAAACAAGAAACAGCGATCCAAAGATCGTCACGCTCTTCTGCGTGCGATCCGCTGTTTCCCACCAAGCTCTTAAACGAAGGAGCAACGATTGCATGGTCGAACCGATCCAGTGGCCGACCGAAAGTTAAGCGAACTAGATCTGCATTCGACTTATCTCTTGATAAGCTTCGAGCGCTTTGTTGCGCACCTGGAGCGTAAGCTGCATCGCCACGCTGGCGCGTTCCATCGCGATCATCAGATCGTGGACCTCGACTCCCGGTTGACCCGCCATGAAGGCGTTCTGCGCTTCTCGGCTCTGCGATTGCGCGTTTTGAACTTCCTTCAGGGCGTCCATCAACATTTCTCCAAAGTCGCCACCATCGGCGTTCTTCGGCTTCGGGGCAGCCTGTTCGAGGCTGCGGACGAGGGCGTTGTCGATTCTCATGGGGCTTACATTTTGCCGATGTTCATCGCCGCGCGGATCATCCCGCGGGCTGAGTTAAAGGCGGCGATATTGGCCTCATAAGAGCGGCTGGCGCTGATCATATCGACCATCTCTTGCACCGGCTGCACATTGCTGTAGTAAACAAATCCGTCGGGGTCGGCATTGGGGTGGCCGGGTTCATAGACCGGTCGAAGGGGTCCCATGTCTTTTCGAGTGCCGACGATCTTGACCCCACCGTTCTCAACCGTCAGGATTACGTCTTGGCGACGATAGGCGTCCTGACCGGGAGTACGGACCGTGTTGGCGCCCGCGATATTCGTCGAGATGATGTCCATCCGGAATCGCTCGGCCGCCATTCCCGAACTACTGACCCGCATGGCTTGGCTCAGGCTCATGGATTAGCGTCCCTCCCGGATCACGTTCTTGAGTCCGCTGAAGTAACGTGCCGCCATATCGGTCAGCAGGTTGTAGCGGAGCTCGGTTTCCGCGATGGCATAGACTTCCTTTTCGAGGTCCACGGAGTTTCCGTCGGTGCGAATGCTGGCCTGGCTCTGCCGCAATCCGCCGGGGCCGCGCAGAGCTGTCCTGTTTCGCAAAATCTCTTGGGCGTCGTCAATCGCGACGGTGAAATCCACGTCTCGGCGCTTGTAGCCGGGCGTGTTGATGTTGGCCATGTTCTCGGTCAGAACCCTTTGCCGTGTGGTGGCAAGGTTCAGCGATTGGCCGATCCGGTCGATATGACCGCCTAAAAAGTTGTCCAACATGGGCACGGGTTTCCTTCTGATCCGTGCGCTCCTTCGCTCTGGGTCCGCCGGGCCATCCTAGCCCGACCGCGGCGTACAAGACGCCACATCAGTCATGTCGGACGTTTGCCGGGATTTTTGCAGGGTGAGAAGTTTTGTTGGAAGAGAGATGTTATGGGTCCTATTGGAACTATGGCACCCTGACAAAAACCAAAAACCCGCGTGATGGATGGATATCCACCACGCGGGTTCGAACAGAGAAAAGGTTGCGTCCTTAGCGCTTGACGAACTGGAAGCCGCGGCGGGCCTTCTTGCGTCCGTACTTCTTACGTTCCTTCACGCGGCTGTCGCGGGTGAGGAATTGTCCACCGCGCAGGGGCTTGCGAAGGTTTTCGTCCATCTCGACGAGGGCGCGAGCGATGCCTAGCTTGATTGCCCCGGCTTGGCCGCTGATCCCGCCGCCTCGGACCTTGGCCACCACGTCATATTGACTTTCGGCCTCGAGGTGGGTGAGGGGGGACTTGACGAGGATCTCGAGGACCGGTCGTCCGAGGTACTCGTCGAATTCTCGACCGTTGATCTGGATATTGCCCGAACCAGGCTTGACCCAAACGCGGGCGATGGCGCACTTGCGTCGGCCCGTTCCGTAATTTGAATTCTTCATAGTGTGTTCTTCAGAACCTCTTAGTCCTTGGTCACCTTGATCAGCTCGGGCTGTTGGGCGGTGTGCGGGTGCTCGCTACCGGCGTAGACCTTGAGCTTGGTCACGATCTGGTGGCCGAGCTTCGTCTTGGGCAGCATGCCCCAGATCACCTTTTCGACCAGCTTTTCCGGAGTTTCGGCCAGCATCTTTTCTCGGCTGACGTTGCGCAGTCCGCCGGGCCACATGGTGTGCCAGTAGATCAGCTCTTTGCCCTTGTTGCCCGTCATCACGACCTTATCGGCGTTGATGACGACGACGAAGTCGCCACAATCTTGGTTATAGGTAAAGGTCGGCTTGTGCTTCCCTCGCAGGAGCTGAGCGACCTGCGCGGCCAAGCGGCCGACGGGGATCCCGGTCGCATCGACCAGGTACCACCGGCGCTCAATCGTGCTCGGTTTGGCTGTATAGGTTCTGTTCATTTTCTTCTCTGTTCGTTGGTTCTTGTGAGTCCGGTTCACCGTCCTCAAAGTCGTCTTGTTGTCCGGATTCATCGATCCGGCGGTTGCCGTGTCGCACCCTCATGAGGTGCAGCCCCTTGGCGGGCAGGACCACCGGCGGCTTCAGCGCATCGCGGTGTTCAGGGTCGAGGAGCAGGGGAATCTCGCTCACTTCCCGGAAGCCGCGCCCGATTTCGAGCAGGGCCCCACTGATCCGGCGCATCATGCCTCGGGCAAAGGCCGTGGCCGTGATATCGATCCAAATCTCTCCCGGAGCAGGCTGGACGACGAGTTGGTAGATCTCGCGGCGAGCATTCTGATGGGGGGGCAGATCCTGGCTAAAGGCTAGGAAGTCGTGCTTGCCGATCAGGATTTCGGCGGCCTGCTCCATCTTGCCGAGATCGATCTCGCGTCCATAGTCGTGAACATAGCGAGTCGTCAGCGGGTTTCGCGGCTCGACGGCAATCCGGTAGCGGTACCACCGATCCAACGCACTAAAGCGAGCGTGGAAGCGGTCTTCGACTTGCGAAACCTCTCGAATTCCCACATCGGCAGGCAAGACATCGTTCAGGGCTCGCTTCCAAGACGCGGGTTCGATGGGCACTGGGCTATCGAAGTGGGCCACTGCTCCAAGAGCGTGGGCGCCACTATCGGTCCGGCTCCCTCCGGTGATCTCGCAATCTTCGCCCGAGACCTGGCGCACGGCATCTCTCAATGTGCGTTGGACAGTTCTCTGTCCGGGTTGTGCGGCCCAGCCGCAAAAGTCGGTGCCGTCATAAGCGACGACGATTTTGAATCTCTTAGTCGACAAACTCCAGAACGGCGGTCACGGCCGCGTCCCCGCGTCGCTGTCCGGTCTTGGTGACGCGCGTGTAGCCGCCCTGTCGATCCTTGAATCGGGGAGCCACGTGGTCAAAGAGGTGCTTGACTAGGTCTTCGCCATTGATCAGGCTTCGTTGGCGCAGGATCTCCAGCTTTTCCAGGTCTCCTTTGCCGGCCAAGAGCTTGACGGGCTTTTCCGAGCTCTTGCTGTGTCCGACGAGCACCTTTCGGGCTTCGCGGCGAGCGGCGAGCGTGTCGGCCTTGCCCAGGGTGACGAGCTTCTCGACCATGCGCTGGGTTTCTTTGGCCCGGCCGAGGGTCGTGTGCACATAGCCATGCCGAACCATCTGGCGGCAGAGGTTGTGCAACAGGTGCCGACGCTGGTCGCTTGGCAGCCCAAGTTTGCGGTGGTCGTTCTTATGTCTCATCTCGGGTTCCTAAGAATCAATCGAAGTCTTCGTCTTCGTCGTCATCGAGCAGGTCGATGGCGCGGTAGCCACCCTTCGGCGGCCGGAGAGCAAGGCCGTTTTCGGCCAATTTGTCGCGAACCTCGGTGAGCGATTTCTTCCCGAATCCGCGGATCCCGGTGAGGTCCGATTCGGTCACTCCGGCGAGGTGACGGAGGGTCAAGAGGCCAGCCCGTCGGAGACAGTTGAAGGTTCGTTGGCTGAACTCCAGCTCTTCGATCTTCGTCTCGGGGACATTGGCCAGATCCGCATCTTCCATCTCGTCGGCATCCTCGCCCGCTTCGAGCGTGGCGCGTCCGAGTTCGAAGAACATCCGGAAATATTTATCAAGGATTTGGGCCGCTTGGGTCACCGCATCGTTGGGCGGGAGGGCTCCATTGGTCTCGACATCGAGGACCATGCGCTCGTAGTCGGTTCGCATGCCGACGCGGGTTGCTTCCACAGTTGCGTTGACCTTTCGGACGGGAGTGTATTGCGAACCGGTCGGGATGATTCCGATGATTCCGCGATACTTCTCTTGCTTTTCGGGCAAAACGTAGCCCGTCCCCCATCCCACAAAGAGCTCCATATTGAGAGTCGCTCCGTCTTCGCTGATGTGGCAAATATATGCCTCGGGGTTGACGATGCTGACGCCTTCGGGGCAGCGGATGTCGGCGCCCGTCACTCGTCCCGGACCCTTCACG
>DDSL01000146.1 GCA_002343825.1 Chthonomonas sp. UBA2391 | reverse complement strand
GACGTGGAAGGCCGCTCGCCTCCCCGAGGCCACGCCCTCCCTCGCCCTATCGGCTCGGACTGCGCCTCGGCGAGCGGTTCTGATGGCTCTTCGGAGGGAGCCTGACCTCCAAGGGTGGGTGGTGCGGGACGCAGTTCGATGGCCAAACCGCGGCTTTCTCCGGAGCCGCAGGCTCACGCTGACGGGACGCAGAGATTTCTCTTGCCCCCGCTTGGTCGCTGGGTCATCGACTGCGTCGCGGCCGACTCCGAAGGCGGCCGGGGTCCCACCCGGGAGTGGCCCCCGGGCCGGGCGGCGTCACCTGCTGCTCCCCGGCGCTTTGGGAAGTGACCCCGGGAGCCGCCGCGAGATAAACTCTCGGCTATGTCCCACAGCGTTGTGCTCGGTCGAGATTCCAACCAGGCCCTTGGCATAGGCCAGTTTGCCATCGATTTTCTTGCCGGAAACCTCGGCCCTGGACCGTCGCCGCAAGTCATCGAGCGGGCCAAGATGTTCCATGCCGATGCCGTCTTTTGCGGACTCTCGGCCCTTGCGCTGCGGACCAACGCCCCCGTACTGCTGCGCGAAGAGGCCCTCGAATACCCCGACCCGAACGGGGCATCCGTCTTCGGAAGCTCCAGCCGGTGCAAGGCCGAAAAGGCCATTGCCGCCAACAGCTCGGCGGTCCGCGAGTGGGATAGCAACGGAACCAACTTCGGCTTCCGGCCCGAGCTGGGCCATACCGCCGGCGAGTTTGGGCACAACGACTTCTATCCCGTCGTCATCGCCGCTTGCCAGCAACGCGGGCTCGATGGTGCAACTGCCGTCCGCGCTATGATCCTCCTCGACGAGATTCGCGGACGGTTGGCCGAAGTCTTCAGCCTCAAGACTCACAAGATCGACCACGTTGTGCATGGGGCCATCGGGAGCGCCGCGACCTATGGAAGCTTGATGGGAGCGACGGCCGAGCAGATCGAGAGCGCGATCGGCATGTTTGTGGCCCACTCGATCCCTTGGCGGGCGATCCGGGCCGGAAAGCAACTGAGCGACAGCAAAGGCGCAAGCGCAGCGATCTCGACCGAGGCCGCCGTCCTCGCCATGAAGCGATCGATGGCAGGGTTTGTCGGGCCAAAGGACATCTTCCGCAACCCCGAGGCGCTTTGGCGATTTTTTGAGCCCACCACGCAAGGGGCTGAGCGCTGGAAGGAGACGGGAGACGCCCCGTTTGCTCTCCATCTGAGCCACAGCGGCGACGACTTCGCGATCATGGGGATGCACTTCAAGTTGGGACTCTACGAGCATCAGTCGGCTGGGGCACTGCAAGCGATCATCGACCTCGCGACTGCTCACCCCGAGATCCTGACCCACCCCGACCGCATCGCTGGGATCGAGATCGTCGCCTACGAACCCGCCTTCGGCATCATCGGCAATCCGATGAAGAAGGATCCGCGGACCCGCCAGAGCGCGGATCACTCGATGGCCTACATTGTGGCGACTCTGCTGCGCAAAGCGATCGAGCATGGCCCTCTACCCGCCGGATCAAGCGGAAACAGCGATGTTTGGAAAGCCCTGATGCTCAGTCCCTATGACTATAAAGTGGACGAGTCGGCGATTTTCCATCCGAAAACCCGCCAACTCATGGAAAAGATCGACTTTGCTCATGGCGGGCCGGAATACGACGCCAAGTATCCAGACGGCATCCCCACCAGCCTCAAGATCAAGACGACGGACGGAGCCGTGCTCGATAGTGGGTTGGTGATGTATCCCGGCGGTCACTGCCGCAACACGACCGCCGACCTTCACGGAATCCTGGATCACAAGTTTGAGATGCTCGGGGCCCTCGCCTTTGAGGATCCGGCAGCAGGCCGGGACCTCAAGGCCCAATTGATGCGGCTTGAATCCTTGCCGGCCGAGGCGGTGGCGACGTTGTTCGACGCCGAGATTGCCAGCCGTCCGGGTTACGAGTGACGGATCGTGGCCCCGGCGGCGTGGGCGGGAAAGCCTTCTAGCTTTCCGATGGTCTCGATCGCCGGGGCCAGTTCAGCCAGACCTTCGGGCGTGAGTCGGCTGACGCTTTGGAACTTGAGGAAGTGCATCACGTTCAGCGGTGAGCTGAATNNTACCCGCCGTGGGAAGCGTGTGGCTCGGACCGAGGACGTAGTCGCCCGCGCTCTCGGGGGTGTGGTCGCCGAGCAGGATGCATCCCGCATTCCGGACCTTGCAGCTGAGTCCTTCGGGGTCTTGAACCGAGAGAGTCAGGTGTTCGGGGGCGAGCACATTGAGGATCTCGGCGATCTGCTCCCGATTTTCGGTGATGAAAACCACAACCTGGGCCAGAGATTCCCTGAGTATTTCTCGTCTCGGCGCGCTTTCGGTTTGATTTTCGATTTCGTCTTGGATTTTGTTGTAGGTCGGTTGGTCGGTACAAATCAGCCAGCCCTGGTTGTCTGGCGCGTGTTCGATCTGGCTGAGGAGATCCGCGGCGGCCCAGGCCGGGTTGGCGGTTTCGTCGGCCACCACGCAGACTTCGCTGGGTCCGGCGAAGCCGTCGAGACCGATTCGCCCCCAGAGTTGGCGCTTCGCTTCGGTGAGGTAGCGGTTGCCGGGGCCGACCAGCACATCAGCGCGGCGGATCGAGTCGGTTCCAAAAGCCATTGCCGCGGCGGCGGCCGCGCCTCCGATCTTGTGGATCTCGGTGATCCCCAAGATCCGGGCCGCGACGAGAACCCCGGCGGGAAGCTTCCCGTCGGGCTGGGCAGGGCTTACTACGGCGACCTCAGGGACTCCCGCGACGAGGGCGGGGATGGTATTCATCAGGACCGAACTGGGATAGGTGGCGCGGCCACCGGGGACGTAGACTCCTGCTCGGTCTACAGGTCGTAGGCGTTGGCCGAGGGTCCCGAGGTGCGTGGTGTGAGTCCATTCTCGGA
>DDSL01000051.1 GCA_002343825.1 Chthonomonas sp. UBA2391 | reverse complement strand
CATTCAGCGGTTCGAATCCGCTCGGCGCCTCCAGCTTTCCGCATCAAAATCAGGTTGCCCTGCGTCTGTGTCTTCGTACCACCGTGGCCGCGACGCTATTTGAACTCGAAAAGACCTCTGGAGGAGGGCCTGTTGGCCTCTTGGGAACCGTTCCCCTGCAGATCGAGTGCAACGCCTTCACCGGGACCCTCGGGACTCTGGTGCAGGCCGTCCGGAACCACAAAGTCGAACTCCTCGACGTCCCTTTGGCGCCGATCTGCGAGGCGTACTTTCTCTATCTTTTGGAATCTCAGCGGGAGGATCTAGACCTAATTGCCAGCGCGCTGGCCCCGCTCGCTTATCTGGTGGAGCGCAAGGCCTTTCACCTGATTCCGGTCGAGGTCGAAGAGACGGAGGAGTACTACGAAGAGGATGAAGCCCTCGCGATCGAGCCGACAACCCACCAGTTCGATGACGCGATCCGTTGCCTGACTCTTTGGCAAGAAGAGAGGGAACGGACCTTCTTCCGCTCGGCCAAGACCGAGGTTCAGTACGAGATCCCGTTTGAACTCAAGGACGTGGAGGCAGGGGATCTGGCCCTGGTTTTGGAGCGGTTGCTCAAGCGGGCCGTTCCCGAGCCACCCGATGCGCTCCGACGACCTCGGCGGAGCCTCACCGAACAGATGGACTTGGTGGCACGCGTGTTGCCTGCGGATTGGCAACTTCTCGAAACCATCGTGACCGAGCCTCTCACCCGGCAAGAGATCGTCTGGTGGTTCTTGGCTCTATTGGAGCTGATCCGATTGGGTCAAGCCCGGGTTCGAGTCGAAGGTGAAGAGATCTACTTTGCCGGAGGCGCGGCCTGCTCAGCCTAGCCCACCAAGTCGAGGCGCTGCTTTTCGTCTCGGATAAACCTGTGAACAAAGAGGCCTTGGCCGAAGCGCTTGATGCCTCCCCCTCGGATGTCTTGGGCGCAATCGAGACTCTCAGCCAAAAGCTTGACCATCAATCGGCCCTGCAAGTGGTCGAGATCGCCGGTGGCTATCAGCTCGCGACGCGTCCGGTTTTGGCCGAAGTGGTGACGCGGTTCCTAAAGCCCCAAAAGCAGAGACTCAGCCGGAGTGTGATGGAGGTATTGGCGATCATCGCCTATCGCCAGCCGATCACCCTGGCCGAGATCGAGATGATCCGGGGCGTGCAGAGCGATTACGGCGTCCGAAGTCTGTTGGAACGCCGACTGATCAAGGTTTCGGGCAAGCGGATGACCCCCGGCAGACCCTGGCTCTATGCCACGACTCAGCAGTTCTTGCACCAGTTCAATCTTCGCCAGCTCAGCGATCTGCCCGAATTGACGATCGACCTGAAGGAAGCGGCCCACGCGCTCGGCTTACCGAAGAACGAGGATGTTCAGCTACCCGGCTTGATCGACGAAGAGTCGTAGCGATTACTTCAGAGCTTTCTCAATGGCTTGGATGATTTCGGGATCATCGGGCTTGGTGCGGGGTCCGAACCGGGCGATGACCTTTCCATCTTTGCCGACCAGAAACTTGGCAAAGTTCCACTCGATTTCGTCGTTCCGCCCGGAGTTGGCGATCAGCCACTTGAAGAGGGGTTCGATGTCGTCGCCCTTGACCGAAACCTTGGAGAACATCGGGAAGCTCACGTTGTACTTGGTGGAGCAGAAGGTCTTGATTTCCTCATTCGTCCCTGGCTCCTGACCCATGAAGTTGTTGGCCGGGAATCCGAGCACGGTCAGCCCCTTGTCTTTGTATTCGGTATAGAGCTTTTGCAGGCCCTCATATTGGGGAGTTAGGCCGCACTTGCTCGCGACATTGACCACCAAAAGAACCTGACCCGAGAACTTGTCGAGTTTGACTTCTTTTCCATCGATGTCCTTTTGAACAAAGTCGTAAATGGTCTCGTTTTGTGGAGCAGTCATGGGGTCAATTTTTCCAACACATCCGAGCAGAGAGAGTAGGGCTGAAATCATAAGGGTTGTCTTCACTTCTGACCTTCCTTACGAGGCTTAGCTTGCTTTCCTCGTCGTCTTCCGAGTCGTTTTTGCTTTGGTCGTCCGCCGGCCTTTGGCAGATTTGGTCGATTTGGGTGCTCCTCGTCGCTCCGCCAGAAGCCGCAAGGCCTCCTCGGGGGTCAGATCCTGGGGATCGGTCCCTTTGGGGAGGGTGGCGTTGGTCTTTCCGTCGGTGACGTAAGCGCCATACCGGCCATCCAACACTCGGACCGGGCCTTCGGCGCCTTCCAATGCGCCAAACTCCTTGATCGCCTCCTTCGGAGCGGCCACTGCGGCGGCACGTCCCCGCACCTGCTTCGGCGCGCGCAGAAGAGCGATGGCCTCGTCGGCCGACATCCGGGCCGCTTCTCGCCAATCGGGGATGTTGCGCGTTTCGGTCCCGGCCTTGACATAGGCTCCATACCGACCCATCTGCACGAGCATCGGCTCGCCGGAATCGGGGAAGGGACCGAGATCGATCGGGAATTTGATGAGAAGCGGGAGCGCCTCTTCATCGAGGTCGGCCTCTCGCATGTTGTCGGGCAGCGTCACTCGGCGGGGCTTCTCGCCGGCTTCTCGCTCGGCATCGGTCTGGGCGACCTCTAGGTAACTTCCGAATCGACCCTTCTTGAAGAAGACGCACTGGCCGGTGGAGGGGTCCTTGCCGAGGGCCTCAGGACCGCTGGCCTTCCGCCGGATCAGGTCCATCGCCTTTTCCAGAGTCAGATCGGCCGGAGCCAAGTCCTCGGGGATCGTCGCCTTTTGGCTCGCTTCACCCTCTCCAACCTGGACATAGTTGCCATATCGACCCACCTTGACGACCACCGGAAGGCCCTCATCGCTCTGGCCGAGCTCGATCGCCGGGTAGGGAATCTCCTTCTCCTTTGAGGAGATCTGGAGGGCTAGGCCGAGCTCGCTCTCTTCGCCGTGATAGAAGCGTCGAAGGTGCTGGACCCAATCCCGCTTGCCATCGGCGATCTCATCGAGTTCGTTCTCCATCCGGGCAGTGAACTTGGTGTCCACGTAATCGGTGAAGTTGTCTTCGAGGAGTTCGGTCACGGCAAAGGCGGTGAACGTCGGGATCAGTTCCGTCCCGCGTTTATGCACGTAGCCGCGATCTTGGATCGTGCTGATGATGCTGGCATAGGTGCTCGGGCGACCGATCCCTTCCTCTTCGAGCTTCTTTACGAGACTCGCTTCCGTGTAGCGGGCGGGTGGTTTGGTCGTGTGCCCCTCGGCCTCAAGTCGCCGGAGATCGAGATCTTGGCCAACCTGGAGGGCGGGGAGCAGTCGCTCTTGGCCGTCGAGTTCCGCTTCGGGATCGTCGCTTCCTTCCACGTAGGCACGAAGGAAGCCGGGGAACGTGATCTGCTTGCCGCTGGCGGCAAAGGTGAGGGTGCTCTGATTTGCTTCGACTTCGACCTCGACGCTGGTTCGCAGGACCTTGGCCGGAAGCATCTGGCAAGCCACGGTTCGCTTCCAGATGAGCTCATAGAGGGCGTATTGGTCAGCCTCCAGGTAGCGCTTGACGTCCTGCGGGCGACGGCCAAGGTCTGTTGGGCGGATGGCTTCATGAGCCTCTTGAGCGCCCTTGGCTTTGGTCTTGTAGCGCACCGGCTGCTTGGGCAAGTATTCGGCGCCGTAGAGGTCGCGGATCACCTCGCGGGTTTGCTCCAGGGCCCGCTCGGCAAGGTTGAGAGAGTCGGTTCGCATGTAGGTGATAAGACCGACTCGCTCGCCAACGCCGAGGTCTATGCCCTCATAAAGCTGCTGGGCAATCTGCATCGTTCTCTTGCTGGTGAAGCGGAGCTTGCGGACGGCCTCTTGTTGCAGTGTCGAGGTTTGGAAAGGCTGGGGCGGTCGCTCTTCGCCCGGAGTGGTTTCGAGGTCGCTGACCTTCCACGGTTTGGCGACTCGGGCCGCATCGGCCAGGTTTGTGGCGTCGGTCTCGCCGAGGAGGGCGACGTCATCCTTCAGCTTTCCGGTATCGGGGTCGAAGTTGCGACCGGTTGCTACCCGCTTCCCGGTGATTTGGGTCAGACGGGCTTCGAAGGCGCCTTCTTTGGCTCCGAAGGAAGCGAGGAGATCCCAGTAAGTACTACTGACGAAGCTTCTGCGCTTGCGCTCTCGCTCAACAATCAGTCGAACGGCGACGCTCTGGACCCGGCCCGCGCTGAGCCGGGGAGCGACCTTCTTCCAGAGAAGCGGGGAAAGGGTGTATCCGTAGAGCCGATCGAGGATACGGCGGGTTTCTTGGGCTCGAACGAGGTCTTCGTCGATCTCCCGGGGAGTGCGCAGGGCTTCCTGAATCGCTTCGGGGGTGATCTCGTGGAAGACGATCCGGCGGATGGTGGTGCCTTTCTTGGGCTTCAGCAGTTGGAGAATATGCCAGCTAATGCTTTCGCCTTCGCGGTCTTCATCGGTGGCGAGTAGGAGTTCGTCGGCGTCTTTGCTCGCCTTCTTGAGCGTCTCGACATGGCGGCGCTTGTCATCGGGAACGATGTAGAGGGGCTCGAAGTCGTTGTCGACGTCCACCCCGAGCTTCGCCCACTTGTACTTTTTATGGGTTGCCGGGATATCATCGGCGCTCTCAGGGAGGTCTCGAACGTGCCCAAAGCTCGCCTGAACGTCGTAGCCACTCCCTAAGAAGCGGCTAATCGTCTTTGCCTTTGCCGGAGATTCCACAATTACGAGCTTCGCCATCGTCCCATCCTACGCCCTGCGCGCCTTACAATACACCATCGGATCGACGGAATGAGAGGCCGCAATGACTCTACCGAAACAACAGATCGGCAGCGGGCTCCGTCAACTGCATCACTTTTTGGGGACCCATCGCGGTCCCGGCTTCGTTTAGTAATTGGGATTTCAAGATGAAAAAGGTTGCTCTCGTCGCATTGTTCGGTTTGATCTGGAGCTTGGTTCAAGCCCAGACCGAGGCTTGGATGGGGCTGTACATCCAAGGCGTCAAGGTCGGATACACCGGGTCCAGCACCCGGCCGGATACCTGGCAAGGCAAGCCCATGACCAAGATCTGGACGATCAACGTCTTGCAAGGAAAAATGCTGGGCGGCGACCTCTCGATGCGGCAGACGATGACTTACTGGATCGACGACAAGTTCCGCCCCGCCCGGATCGAGATTCGGACCGAAAGCCAAGGTCGGGTTCAGCTCGCCAATGCAGACGTCAGGGACGACTCCATCCAAATCGCGATCGAGAGCCAAGGAGAAAAGTCTTCGAAGCGAGTCTCCATCCCGGCGGGCGCCCGGCTGGTGGATGATCCGTCGCGGTATGTCCTGCTCAATCCTGACCTTAATCAAGACGAGGTCTACCTGCTCGATCCGACAACTTTGGATTTGGTCAAGAACAACGTGCAGCGCCGATCGGGGCAGCTGGTCCGGGTCGGCAAGAATGAGGTCTTCGCCAACCTGATCGAGGTCGTGGACCCTCGGGCAACTCTAAAGGTCTTCGTCGACAAGGCTGGAAACGCGATCAAGATTGAGGGGCCCTTCGGTATGGAGTTTCTTCCAGAGCCGAGAAAGGTTGCTGAGGACTTGAGCCAAACCGGGACGATTGCGATCGACCTCGCCGAGGCCAGCCGGATCGTCCCCGACAAGCCGATACCGAGCCCCTCGGAAACGACCCGAGTTGAGATGAAGGTCCGGGGCATCGACCTCGGCCGGATCCCGAGCGGAGGCCACCAAGTGGTGACCAAAGACGGCGACGCCTGGCGGCTGATCATCGAACCCGTTCAAGAGCGCGGCCCCAAGTCGATCCTGGAAGCGAGCAAAACCCAGGGAGCCTGGACCAAAGCAACCCACCTGATCCCGAGTGATTCCCCCGAAATGGTTGCCCTCGCTCAGGAGATCATTGGATCCACAACCCAGGCCGACCTTGCCGCGGAGAAGCTGCGGACCCATGTGGCGGGGATGATGTCGACCAATACCGGAATCGGAGTCCTACGCGATGCGCGTGAGGTGCTGCGCACAAAGGAAGGACTCTGTCGCGACCATGCCATCTTGCTCGCCACGCTTTGTCGAGCGGCAGGGATCCCGGCCCGCCTTGTGAGTGGGCTGATCTATCAGGATGGCGCATTCTACTACCATGCCTGGGTGGAGGCTTGGACCGGCTCGGTTTGGTTAGGTCTCGACTCAACCCGCAACCAGGCGCGACTCACGGGTGGACACCTGAAGCTCAATCAGGGCAACGTGGAGGAGGCTTTCCTCTTCCCGGTCTTGGAAGGTGTCAAAATAGAAATCGTGGATGTCCGTTTGGGCCGCGGTGACCGATGAAACCCCGATTCCGAGTTCTGTTTGTCACCGTCTTTGCGGCGCTCATTAGCTACTTTGCCGCAGCCCAGACAAATGAAATCCTGCGCTGGCTGTTCGACCTGGCGGTCCGGATCACGGGCGGAAAAGCCGAGGACTTCCGCCAGCGCGATGACATCCTGATCGTCGCCGGCATCGCGATGCTCGGGTTCTTGCTCGGAGCCGGTCTGGCCAGTTTCTTGGTTCGAAATTGGGAGCGGATAAGCGGCCACTGGGACCGGATGGGTGTCGGAGATAAGGTCACCCTGGTCCTCGGGATTCTCGCCGGAAGTCTCTGCTCATCCCCGATCATCTTTGGCGTGGCGCTGATCGCTCCCGGCCAGATCATGGCGATCATTGGCCCGGTCGTCCTCGTGTCGTTGTCGATCTTGGCGGTGTACGCCCTTAGGACGATGGAAGATGCGCTCCCGTGGTATCGGATGCAAGGGAAGCCGAAACGTCTCGGGTTCAAGATCCTTGACACCAACGTGATTATCGATGGCCGGATCTACGATGTCCTGCGCTCCGGATTCTTTGAGGGGCAACTCTACCTTCCGAAGTTCGTCCTAGAAGAGATCCAGTACATCGCCGACAGCGCCGACGCGTTGCGGCGTCAGCGAGGGCGTCGAGGATTGGATGTGCTCAAGCTAATCCAAGGCGAGTTTCCGCTGGAAGTCGGAACCTATGATCGACTTCTGCCCGAGAACAAGGAGGAAGTGGATTCCAGGCTTGTGAAGTTGGCGAAGGCGATGGGAGCCGACTTGGTCACTAACGATGTGAACCTCAACCGGGTCGCTGAGCTTCAAGACGTTCGAGTTTTGAATCTGAACGACCTCGCGATGGCCCTCAAACCGAACGTGCTGCCCCGCGAAACTCTTGAGCTGATCGTGGCTCGCGAGGGGAGCCAGGCCGGCCAGGGCGTCGGCTACCTGGACGACGGCACCATGGTCGTGATCGAGGGCGGCCGGAGGAAGATCGGCGAGCAAGTCTTGGTCGTCGTCACCCAGGTCATTCAAACTGAGCGCGGCAAGATGATCTTTGCTGACCTTGACCTCGACACCGCCGGGGGACCCGCAGAGATTGAACCTCCGCGCAAAAAGCCCGTCCGCCGAGGCGAGCCATGAAGGTCCTCTTTGCCATTCTCTTGGCGGCTGGAAGAAGCGAACGATTTGGCCGAGATAAGGTCGGGCTGCTGATCGACGGAAAGCCAGTCTGGCGTCACGCCTTTGAGGCATTTTTCCACCATCCCGAGGTCGGAGGGGTCGGATTGGTCGTCTCCGACGAGCGCATCGAAGAGTTTAAGTTAGCGGCACCCGAGGCGACCTTCGTCGTCGGCGGAGGTCGATCCCGGCCCGAAAGCGCCCAGCGGGGTCTTGCGGCCGTGCCCGACGAATTCGACTGGGTGGCTTTTCACGATGCCGCCCGCCCATTTGTCTCGGCGGATCTGATCAGCCGCACGTTTGAGGCTGCCGAAACTTCGGGCGCGGCCTGTCCGGGGCTTGCGGTCACGGATACGATCAAGCTGGTGAGGCCCGGCTCGGTTCAGACCTTGGATCGGTCGAGCCTCTCAGCCGTTCAGACCCCGCAGATCGGGCATCGGCGCGATTTCTTGCGCGGCTACGCTCTCGCCGGCGATCGGATGACGGATGATCTCAGCGTCTTGGAGGCGGCCGGTATCGTGCCCCAAATCGTTCCTGGCGACCCGGCTAACATCAAGATCACCCATCCCGGCGACGAGAATCGCACCCCCTCGACCATGGAAATTCGAACTGGCTTTGGTTATGACATTCATTCCTTCAGCCCCGATCCGGAGCGTCCGCTCTGGCTTGGTGGAGTGGAATTCCCAGAAGATCGTCCCGGGTTGGAGGGGCACTCGGATGCCGACGCCCTCCTGCACGCGATCGTCGATGCGTTGCTCGGCGCGGCGGGCCTGGGGGATATCGGAACCCACTACCCGCCTAGCGATCCCCAGTGGAAAGATCGGGCCTCGATAGAATTTTTGAAAGAAACTGGTCGGATGATCAAGGAAAAAGGGTATCGGATCGTCAATATAGATAGTACGGTCCTCGCGGAAAGGCCCAAAATCCTCCCCCGGAGACCGGAGATCGTTCAGGTGATCGCCGATGCTCTCCTGATCTCAGCAGAACAAGTGAGCGTCAAGGCGACTACCCACGAAAAACTGGGCGCCCTCGGTCGGGGCGAAGGCATCGCCGCCATGGCCATTGCAACTCTTTCCCGACCGTGATTTCGCCCGGAGGCAAATCATGGAAGTACTCGTACGCAACGCCGAAGGCAACCTCTCCGAACAAGACCGCGACTACGCTTCGAGCAAACTCGGAAAGCTGGATCGCTACTTCAACCAGGCGAATAAGGTGGAGATCGTGCACCGCGAGAGTCGCCACGGTCACCGGGTAGAGGTCACGGTCTTTGCCGATGGATTCACCGTTCGCGGAGAAGAAGAGGATGCGAACGTGCGCGCAGCGATCGACCTCGTAAGCGAAAAGCTTGACCAACGGCTCCGCCGATTGAAGCGAAGGCTCCACGACAGCTACCAGAAGCGAGGAGGGAAGGTCCCCCCAGCCGTGCTGGAGAACGGCGTTCCCGAAAACGAGTCTCACTTCTTTGAGCTCGCCGAACGCAAACAGTTCTTGATCAAACCGATGTCGGTGGAAGAAGCCGCGCTCCAACTGGAGATGGTCGGGCACCCGTTCTTCATCTTCCGGAACGAGGATACGCGGAACGTCGAGGTCCTGTATCGCCGTAAGGACGGCAAATACGGCCTGCTCC
The DNA here is from genome assembly GCA_002343825.1 of Chthonomonas sp. UBA2391. Classification (GTDB taxonomy): domain Bacteria; phylum Armatimonadota; class Fimbriimonadia; order Fimbriimonadales; family Fimbriimonadaceae; genus UBA2391. The sequence goes on along the minus strand of DDSL01000051.1, from coordinate 26,447 downwards.
AGCCAGAAGGGTAGCGCTCTGCGCCCTGAGGTCACCCCACCTATCGCGGTGACCTCAGGGGTCCGCAATCCGCAAGGTGCTCGCGAGGGCGTAGGCCCCGACCCATGCCGCACCGGCGGCGCGGAGGGCCTTAGCGCATTCGGCGACCGTCGAGCCGCTTGTGTACACGTCGTCGACGATCAAGACTCGTCGGCCCTCCAGTCGTTCATCGCTGGAAAATGCGCCCAAGAGGCTCGTCCGGCGTTCCATGAGCGTCAGCGAAGCCTGGGGTGGTGTGAAGCGGATCCGCGAGATTGCCTCGTGATCGACTATCGACCGGGGCAGGCGCGAACAGAGGATCTCGGTCTGATTGAATCCGCGGGCCGTCCACCGCCGCCAATGAATCGGTACAGGGGCGATGACGTCGAGGTTTTCGAGGAGTTCGAACGCCGTGAAGTCTTGGTGTACGAGATCCGCGAGAGTCCCCCCGAGTGCCGTGGAGCGACCGTATTTATACTGTGTGATGGCTTGCTGCATTCGGCCACTATAGTGAAAGCCGATGCGGAGCAGGTCGAGGCCATCGGGTGGAAGGGCAGGCTGGTCCGAGGGAGAAATCGGGACCAACTGCTGTCGGCAATAGAGACAGATGGGTGGGAACCCGACCCTTTCGCAGAGCACGCATCGGTCCGGGAAGATCGCGGAGAGCAGTGAATGCCAAGCGGCCCGCGCGGCGTCCATACTGCTCACCACTCTACCGCGAATCGCTCTCTGCCCCGGGGCAAGCGAGCGAGTTCAGGCAGAAGTCCGCCTCTGAAGAGGGAGGTCGGCCCAGCCCGCCAAAGGGTGAGAGTCCGGGTCACGAATTCCGGCCAATCCCAGAATCCCAAAGGGACCTCGGTTCGTCCACAATAGAGCCAACCCGCAACCATGTGCCGGAGCTTTGTCCACGTCCATAACCACACCGAGTACAGCCTGCTCGACGGCGCAAATCAGATTCCCGACCTCGTTGCTCGGGCGAGAGAACTGGAGCAGCCGGCGCTGGCCATCACCGACCATGGAGTGATGTTTGGGGTGATGGAGTTCTACTTTGAATGCCAAAAACAAGGCATCAAGCCCTTGCTCGGAATGGAAGCTTACGTGGCCCCGAACGGCCACACCAACCGAGCGGGAAGGGAAGAGAACAGCACCTATCACATGGTCTTGCTGGCCCGGAACCTGGAGGGCTACCGCAATCTTTGCAAGCTCCACACGATCGCGGCCCTCAACGGCTTTTACTACAAGCCTCGAATCGACCACGATCTTCTCAGGGAGCACAGCGCGGGACTCATTGCGACCACCGCCTGCCTAGGTAGCGAGGTCTGCCAATTCTTGCTCAAGGGCGACTATGCCGAAGCTCAACGGCGGGCGGGGATGTACAAGGAGATGTTTGGGGCGGAGAACTACTTCGTCGAGCTCCAAGACCACCGATTGCCTGAGCAAGCCCAGATCAAAGATGACTTGATCCGCATCGCCCGCGAACTGGACCTGCAACTCGTGGCCACGAACGATGCCCACTACCTTTGCAAGGAGAGCAGCAAGGCCCACGACGTCTTGCTCTGCATCGGGACCGGGGCGCTGGTGGCCGACACCAAGCGGCTCCGGTTTGAGACCGACGAGTTCTATTTGAAGTCGGCGGCGGAGATGGCTGAGCTCTTCAAGGACACCCCCGAGGCGCTGGAAAACACGCTGCGCATCGCGGACATGTGTGATGTCGAACTCGGCAAGACCCGCGCCCCGATGCCTGAACCCCAGCTTCCGAATGGACTGAGCAGTCCGGAGTTTCTGAGAGAACTCGCCGAGAAGGGTTTGCGCGAACGTGCAACCAACCTCGACGAAAAAGCCTGGGAGCGCCTGGAATACGAACTGGACGTCATCGGCAAGACCGGTTTCGAAGACTACTTTTTGCTCGTCCGGGAGTTTGCTCAATTCACTCGGAACGAGAAGATCGCGTTCGGGGTCCGGGGAAGCGCGGCGGGTTCGCTGGTCAGCTACTGTATCGGCATCACCGACGTGGACCCGCTGGAATACGACCTCACATTTGAAAGGTTCTTGAACCCAGAGCGGGTCAGCATGCCCGATATCGACATGGACTTTGAGGATGCCCGCCGCGACGAGGTGATCCGCTATGTCACCGAAAGATTTGGCGAAGGTCAGGTCGCCCAGATCATCACCTTTGGAACGCTAGGCGCCAAAGCGGCAATCAAGGATTCGGGCCGGGTTTTGGGTTATCTACCCATGGAGACCGACAAGATTTGCAAGGCGATTCCGAACCTGCCCGGGATGACGCTGGACAAGGCGCTCAAAGAGTCGGCCGAGTTCCGCCAGATGGTCGAGAGTGACCCGAAAGTCAAGCGGCTCTTCGACGTGGGCAAGGAGATCGAGGGGACGTGTCGCCACGCCGGGGTCCACGCGGCGGGTGTCGTCATTAGCCGAGGGGCACTGACCGATTACATCCCGCTTTACCGCGGCAACGATGGCCAGCCGGTGACTGCTTTCGAGATGGGGATCTTGGAGAAAATTGGGCTCCTGAAGATGGACTTCTTAGGGCTAAGCAACCTGACCGTTTTGGCCCGGACGATGGAGAACATCGCCCGGAATCACCCCGAATCCACTCTGCGAGACTGGCGTGACATCCCCATGGGAGACCAGAAGACCTACGACATGCTCAGCGAGGGCGAAACGGTCGGGGTCTTCCAGCTTGAATCGGGCGGGATGCGACGCAACATCGTCGAGCTAAAGCCCCAAGACGTGAGAGAACTCGCGGCCATGGTCGCGCTGTATCGGCCCGGCCCGATGCAGCACATCCCCCGCTTTGTGGACTGTAAGTTCGGTCGACAACCGATCGAGTACCTCGACGAGAAGATGCGCCCCATCCTCGAAGAGACCTATGGCGTTATCGTCTACCAGGACCAGGTTCTGAAACTCGTCCAGGCCCTTGCCGGATTCACGCTCGGAAAAGCCGACATCCTACGACGGGCGATGGGGAAGAAGGACAAGAAGGCGATGGACTCGATGCTGGTCGAATTCCTCGCCGGGTGCCAAGAGCGGGGAATCAAGAAAGAAACGGCCGAACAGGTCTGGGAACTCCTGCTCCCCTTTGCCGGATACGCCTTTAATAAGGCCCACGCGGTTTGCTACGCGATCATCGCCTATCAGACGGCCTACCTCAAGGCGAATTTCCCGGTCGAGTTCATGGCCTCCCTGCTGGCCGTCTATCGAGATAAGGAAGACCGAGTCACCGCCTTCATCGAGGAGTGTCGCCGCCAGGGGATCCCGGTTCTGCCCCCCAGCGTCAACCGTTCAGGAGTGGACTTTAGTATCGAGACGGTCCAGATCAAGGGGAAGCAAGTTCAGGCGATCCGATTCGGATTAGCGGCCATCAAGGGTGTTGGCGAAGGCCTCGTCGAGGCGGTCATACAGGAGCGAGCCGAGGAACCCTTCCAACATCTGTATGAATTCGCGGCTCGAGTCCGTCCCGCCGGACTCAATAAATCGTCCCTCGAAGCGTTGATCCGAGCCGGGGCCCTGGACGACATCGAGAAGAATCGGCATACGCTCGTCCGCCATCTCGAAGCCGCACTGGTCTATGCCGACCGTGAGATTCGGAGCCGAGAAGCTGGGCAGGTCTCTCTCTTTGGCGAAGCAGAGGAGCATGGTGGAATGGAGAACCTGCCGACCCTGCCCGAAGAAGGTAAGTTCTCTCGCGCCGAGCTTCTCCAGATGGAAAAGGAAGTCATGGGGATCTATCTGAGTGACCACCCTCTGAGGGGGATGGAGCAGGCGGTCCGGGCCAAGGCATCACACTCCAATACTCAGGTCCTCGAACTGGAAGATGGCGCTTCGGTCACCATCGCGGGCGTCATCTCAAACGCACGGGTCATCGTCACCAAGAGCCGGGGCGAAAAGATGGCAAGCCTCGTGATGGAAGACTTCACTGGGCAACTCACCGCGGTCGCTTTTCCGGCAACCTATGCCAAGCTGGGCGAAGTCCTCCAAAAAGACCAAGTCGTCTGGATCCGTGGCTCGGTCACCCATCGGGATAGGCCCGGAAGCGGAGGAGAGAAATCCGTCGAGCTCCGAATCGATGATGCCGGCGTCATCGAACAGGTGGAGAGCTTGCCCTTTCGAGACGAGCAGTCCCCCGGGATCGTGGTGATCTCGATGCACCGGGCCAAACCCGAAGAACTCGAGCGGCTCAAGAGCATCCTCGCGGAACATCCGGGCGACTATGGCGTGATGATGCAGTTCGGCGATCCTGGGGACACTCTCCCGATTCCTCTACGGCATACGGTCGATGGGTCTCCGGATGTGCTGGCCAANNGGCCAAGATACGGGCGATCGCCGGAAAAGAGGGAACGGTGGAATGCATCGAGAATCCTCTGGCCCAGATCACGACCGTGGATCCAGATCCAGATCGCGAGGAACCCGTGCCCGCACTGGCCTCTTGAGTTTTTGGGGACAACCCGGGAACAATGGCAGCGTCGGAAGCTACGTAGCATCTTAGGTGGCTTTTGCCTTGTTCAAATCGCCCTGCTTATTCTGGTCAGTTGGAGAAAACCTATGACGATGAAGTCCACTCTCGCTTTTGCTGCTCTTGCGGCCGCCTCATTTTCCCACTCACAAACGCTTCGACTTGAAACGGCCTTCACAGGTTTCACCCGTTCCGTGACGATGAACTCCCACCCGGGAGAATCGAGGCTTTTTGTGGTTGAGCAGCGATTTGGATCCGGGGCGGGGGCGACCGGACGCATTCGGATCGTGCAAAACGGGTCCGTACTCTCAACTCCCTTTCTGACTCTGACCGGAATTTCGACCGGGTCGGAGCAAGGACTGCTGGGCATGGAGTTTCACCCCGACTGGCCTGCGGTACCGCAGATCTTCATTCACTACACGGACACCAGCGGCACCTCGAGGATCGTGAGGTTTAATGCCAGCTCGGCAAACCCGAACTTGGTGGACCTGGGTAGCCGGCTCGAGATTATCCGAATCACGCAACCCTTCAGCAACCATAACGGTGGAACCCTGCGCTTTGGGCCGGATCGGATGCTCTACATCGGCATGGGCGATGGTGGAAGTGGCAACGACCCACAGAATCTAGCCCAGAATGTGAGTTCCCTCCTAGGCAAGTTCTTGCGGATCGACCCGTTCCGCGATGACTTTCCTGCTGACGCAAATCGCAACTACGGTATCCCCTCCGGAAACCCCTACATCGGAATCACCGGCGAGGACGAGATCTATACGATCGGATGGCGGAACCCCTGGCAGTGGTCCTTTGACGAGAAGCATCTCGGGGGCTTCGGCGGGATGATCGTGATGGATGTCGGTCAGAACGCATTCGAGGAAGTCAGCTACATGACCCCCCAGAATCCTGCATTGAACTATGGCTGGAGGGTGTTTGAAGGCTTCCAAAGCACCGGACTCGGAGGCGGCACCGGTGGACCCTATGAAACACCTCTGTTGAGCTACGGTCGAAGCGAGGGCATCTCAATCTCGGGGGGTGTGATCAATCGAAGTCTGAAGCTCGGACCGGAATTCTACGGGATGGTTCTATGGTCCGACTTTGGGAACAGCGATCTCCGGGGAGCGAAGCTGACCTTTGCTTCCGCCAATAGCAAGCCAACGGTCGGACCGATCCAGGATTTGATTAACCTCGGCGGAGGGATCACCGCCATCAATACCGACGGTGCGGGCAACCTTTACTCGGTCTCCAACAGCGGCAGTGTCACCCCGATCACCTCGGACGCGGTCCCGGTTTCGGGTCGAGTCCTCTTTAGCGGACTCGATCCCGCTGCCTCGGTTCCCCCGATGATCACCGTCGATATGAAGAATGCAGTCGGGGATGTCTTCAATCTGCAGCTCGCGCCCCAAGCGGATGGCACCTACCGCGTTCCGGCATATCCCGGATCATGGACGATCTCGGTTCAGCAACGACCTTGGCTCCGACGAACAGTCAACATCGCGGTTACCGCGAGTGGGGCCGTGGACGCAGATCTGAGCCTGATCAATGGCGATGTTGACGGCGACAATACGGTCACGATCTTTGACTACATCGACCTCTCTTCCAGCTTTGATCTGAGCCGGGGTGATACCGGATTCAACGCCTTCGCCGATCTGGACGGCGACGGGTCGGTCACGATCTTTGACTACATCCTACTGAGCAACTCGTTCGACACGACCGGGGACACGTTCTAAATCCGTTAGCGGCCCTGCTGCCTGAGTGCTGCGGGGCCGCTTTGGGTTTCTCGCAAGAGTTCCCCCACGCTGACTGGGCGGAGTCCCTTCTTTTTCAGCCCCTTCAGGATGGCAGGTAGGGCCTCCCGAGTCGCTCGGACGGTGTCATGCAACAAGACGATGCCACCGGGGCGGACCTGGCTCAGGACATTCTTTGCGATCTTATTGGGGTCTTCCGTGTTGAAGTCGCTACTGTTTGCCGTCCAGAGGACGGTGGTCATGCCGTGGGAAGCGGCGGCCTCGGCCACCCCCTGATTCCATTGCCCACCGGGCGGGCGCAGGAAAGTCGGCGAGGTTCCAGTAGTTGCCTCGATCTGAGTGGAAGCCAGGTCGATTTCCTCGTCGAGTCGAGTCCGGTCTAGGCGGGCGAGGTTCGGGTGGGTGTGGGAATGGTTGCCGATTTCAAACCCCTGGCTTAGGATCTCTCGGGTGATCTCGGGTTCAACCTCGACCTTAGCCCCGATCACGAAGAAGGTGGCTCCGGCCCGATGTCGACGGAGGATATCGAGAATCGGCAACGTGTTCTCGGAATCTGGACCATCGTCGAAGGTCAGGGCGACGAGGTTGGGACGGCGGGCACTCTCCCCGAACATCAACAGGGGGCGTTCGCCCCGATGGATCTCTTCGGCCCGGACTTCACGGGAATGGCGTAGAGCCTCAAGACTCCCGCCCGAGAGCCCGGCACTGGCGCCAATCGCCAGCAACAACGTCCCTATCCATCTCATCATTTGACCTTCCATGGCCCTCTTCGCCGTCGTGCCCATAATGAGGCGTGCAGCGGCTTATTGTGGTCTTGCCCCACCTGATCAGCGACCCAGAGCAAGAATCCTTCCTGCGGCAAAAGCTACCCGATCTGGAGCGACTTTCGGAAGCTTCGACGGTCTTTGAGCTTCTCCCCATCGAGCGCGCCGTCACCCCCGAGTCCGCGCTGCTAGGCCTCTCCCCAGGCCTGGTGGAACTTGCCGATGGTCCTCTGACCTGCTCGTGGCTGGGCGTGGACCCACCCGACCGTTCGGTTCAATTTCATGTTTCGCTCCTCCATTTGGATGAACAAGGGATGCTCCACCGGATCGACGTGGACGAAGAGATTGCCCCCGTCCTTAGCCGACTCGACCGGCCCCGATGGACCTTTGTCCCAGGGCGAGGGCCCGACCACGCTCTGGTTTGGGAAGAGGGATCTTTGGAACTCGGGACCCACCCACCCGCCGACGGAATGGACTACCGCACTCATCGGCCGGAAGGCGATGGAGAAACGGTTCTCCGGAGCTGGATCGAGGACTCAGTTGACCTCCTGAGCAACCACCCGATGAACAATGAGAGGGAAGACAAAGGCCTACTAGAGGCGAATATCGCATGGCCCTGGGGACCGGGCTTTCGGAATGCCGTCCCCAACCTCCCGCTCCGGCGGGGGCGCCTGACTAAGGTCATCACGGGCTCGCGCCGTCTTTCGGGCCTCTCCCGGCTGGCTCGGTATCGCCTCGGAGACCCGACGATCTTGGGTCCCGGACTCGCCCCCCAGTGGGATCGGCTCGCCACCGAGATGGCGACCGAAGACTCTCTGGTGGTCCACGTTCAAGCATTCGAAAGGATCCAGCGAGAGGAGCGAGTGGATTTAGGCGCTCGGTGGTGGGAGCAATTCAGTGAGCGGTGCGTCCGTGTCCTGTTGGAACGTCCAGAAGATCAGGACTTCGAGCTGTGGATCTTGGCGCCCGGAGGGAACCTCACCGAAGGCCAAACTCCGGCCCGAGCCTCGAGCCACGGTTTGGGTCTCCGGTATCGCTCGGTCTCACCGGGATCAAGTACGATCCCATTCGACGAGCGGGCTCTGGGAGATGGTCGTCTAAAGAAGTTGGCACTATGGGAAGTACTCGATTCGGCGCTCGGTGGCTCTTAGGAGCCACACTCTGCCTCGCAGCCGCGACTTGGGGCCAGTGGACACCGGCCGAACGCCAGGGCTGGGGCGACACGATGCGGTTCGCCAGTCTCACCGAGACGGACCTTGGGTTCGAGAAGAAGCACCACCGAGATTCCGATCGCCTGCCCTTGGTCAATGCGATGCTGGACCGACCCCTTGGAGCCAGCGAAGAGCTGATGGGGCACCACGCCTTCAGCAGCACGGCCTCGGTGGCTTCGATCTTGCAGCGAGCCGTCCTGCTCGCGGGGATTCAGCCGGACTCGGGGGCAAGGGTTCTCCCCTCGGTTGCTGCCTCGGAGATCGCGGCCGTGCCGGTTGCACTTCAGGCCCCAGTCCGCACCCTCATCCAGGCGGTTCGCCAGGCCAATCTCGAGGTGCGGGCCGCCCTCGAACCTCTGACCCTTGCTGAGCGCCGCACCCTGATCGAAGGCTTGCCGGGCTACCTGGCCGAAACACAACTGGTCAAGTTCGATTTTGTCCGCCAGCCCGCTCCTAGGCTGGAGGCCCTCAGAACCCTTCTGGCCAAGGTGGACCGAGCCAGAATCCTGAACGCAGGAGCCGACCTCGCGACTCAGATCTCAACCACCATTCCCTTGCTTCGCGACGGGGCGGGCGCGCTGAAGGAGCCCCTCTTCCTCAATCTAGAAGGAGTGCCGACGGGGATCTATCCGAACACCGACGACGTGCACGACCGGCTAGACCTGCGCCTGGAGATCGACCTCGGCGGGAACGACCGCTACGTGGGTCGGCATGGCGCGGGAGTCGGTTATGCCGCGGTTTGCATCGACCTCGGCGGGGAAGACCTTTTGGTGGGCCCCGACCTCAACTATGGTGTCGGGCTCCTCGGGATCGGGATCGCTCGTTTTGGCGCATCGAATGTCGTGGCTCGGACGGGTGATGTGAGCCTCGGGGTGGGCATTGGCGGCCTCGGAGCTTTTGTCAAGGAGGGCGGTGATGACCTGTACTTCTCGGGGGCTCTTGCCCAGGGCTTCGGCGCTTGGGGAGTGGGTCTGACCTATGACGCGGCCGGCAACGACCGCCGGGAGGTCAGTCTCTATGGGCAAGGATGCTCGCGCAGCGCCGGAGTCGGATGGTTGGCGGACCTGAAAGGGAATGACGTCTACCTGGCCGGTGGATTGGTGATGAACGAACCGCTTTTTTCTGGCATTGGGTATGCGTTCTCCCAAGGATTCAGCAGTGGTTACCGCGAGGATACAGGCGGATTCAGCGGCGGCATTGGATTGCTGACGGATCAGCGGGGCAACGACCGGTATCTTGCGGACACTTATGCCCAAGGAGCGAGCTATTGGTATGGGCTGGGGTCGTTGCATGATGCGTCTGGTCACGACACGTACCAAGTCCATCACTACGGCCAAGGATCAGCGATGCACTTTTGTGCCGCGGCGCTGTTTGACCTAGACGGGGACGACAGCTACACCACTACCGTAGGTGCGAGTCACGCCATCGGTCACGATTATGGCGTGGCCGTCCTGTTGGATCGCGCCGGGAACGATGTTTACGCAGGGAAGGACTCGGCCCCAGGAGTCGGTTCGGCCAACGGAGTCGGCCTCTTTATGGACGGCGCGGGAGATGATCGCTACAATGGCCCTCCGGCCAGGGGTTTGGGGGCTCGGGGAACGGGATCCATCGCAGTTTTTGCCGATCTGGGCGGGACGGACCAATACGCCGCCGGTCTGAAAGACGGGGACCTGGCGGTTGGGGGGACCTGGGGAGTTTCGCTCGATCAGCCCAATCCGTCGTCGGAGGTCGCTCAACCAGCCCATGACCCACTTAAGCTGGCTCGTCCGGGTAGCAAGGCCTTTCCCGGCGATGCAAAGATGGATCGGCTGTATGCAGAGGCAACCCAGTGGCGAGTTGGGTCGGCGGTCAAGACCGTCGATGCGGCGCTGCTGGATTTGGTCGAAATAGGCATGCCGGCCCTGGAGTGGATGGTCTTGGAGCGCTTGGGGACGGCCGACCGGCTTCAGCTGCGGGCCTTCGTGACGGTGATCCGGGCGATCGGAGGCCCGGCTCGGGAGTTTGTGGCGGGGCGGCTGCTTTCGGCCAGTGACGCCGAGGCGAGCAAGATCCTGAGTCTGGCGATCGAGGGACGCTTCACCGAGGTGACCCCTCTCTTGGCTGGGTTCATCGAGAAACCCGCTCTCCAGCGTCAGGCGATCCGCGCCGCGGGCGAGTTGGGCGCTAAAGAGACTGTGCCAGCGCTCCTACCGCTTTGCCTGAGTGCCGATTCGCTGGTCGCCTCCATGGCCACCGTGGCGTTGGGCCAGATCGGTGCGGAAGAGAGCTACACCAGTGCGGAGGCACTTCTGACGAGTTCGAATTTCCCCCAGAGGATGGCCGCTATCCAGCTCGTGGCCAAGTTTCCCGCCCGGGCCCTCGTCACGGCGGGAAGTCTGCTGGAAGATCGTCGGGACGATTCGCAGTGTCTGGCGTTGATGATCCTGCAAGCCGTTGGGACCCGAGACGCGGCAGCCCTAGCAGCAACGCGGCTCACCGACCTCAGTCCGAGGGTTCGGGTCCATGCGCTCTATGCCAGCGCGGGCCGGTGTCCGGCCGAGATGCGGAGCTTCTTCTTGGGTCTGCGCCAAGATCCTGATCCCTTTGTCCGGGCCGTCGCGACAAAGCTGGAACCGTGAGACTTCCTATGCTAAAATTCGCGGCAGTCGGGGGCGCTTAGGCTTCTCCACAAAGAAGATCGGAGTTTGTTATGGCAAGCATTACAGATATTGAAGGCATTGGAGAATCGTACGCCGAGAAGCTGAAGGCCGCTGGGGCAACCAGCGTCGAAAAGTTGTTGGAACATGGAGGCACCAAGAAGGGTCGTGAAGCCCTCGCCGAGGCCACGGGCCTCAGCGATAGTCTGATTCTGAAGTGGGTCAACCATGCCGACCTCTTCCGGATCACCGGAGTTGCCGGCCAGTTTGCCGAGCTTCTTGAGGCGGCCGGAGTGGATTCGGTTCCTGAACTTGCCCAGCGAAATGCGGCCAATCTGGCTGCGAAGATGGCGGAGATCAACGAGCAGAAAAATCTGACGAATCGTGTACCGACCGAAGCCGATTGCCAAAAGTGGATCGACGAAGCCAAGACGCTTGAGCGCGCCGTAACCCACTAAGGGCCGGTCATCTCCAAAGAGATTGGGGGTGGAATCGATATTCCACCCCCAATCTCTTTGTCGAGAAGCCGGTTTATCGACGTCGGCGGCCCGTCGAACCGCCAAGCAATCCACCGAGGGCGCCGCGGACGATGTTCCTGCCAAGTTGGCTGCTTGCGGCCCGAGCAAAGCTCTTGACCGCAGATTCCAAGATCGAGTCGGACTGACGAGCCGAGGCGCGACGTTCTTCTTTCGGCTGGTCCTGAGCTTCTTGCTCAGCGGCGGCTTCGGTCGCGCGCTTCTTGAGGACCTCGAAGGCCGATTCGCGATCGACCATATGGTCGTACCGTCCGGCGAGCGGACTTTGGCGCAGAACCTGGTTGCGCTCCTCTTCGGTAGCGGGGCCTACTCGGCTTTGGGGAGGGGCGATCTTCGCCTTCTCGACGATTGTCGGAACACCCTTTTCGTCGAGCATCGAGCAGAGGGCTACCCCGACTCCAAGTTCGGTGATCGTTGTTTCCGTGTCAAAGCTTGGGTTGGGCCGAAAGGTCTCGGCCGCAGATTTGACGGCCTTTTGGTCTCGTGGCGTGAATGCCCGAAGCGCGTGTTGGACTCGGTTGCCCAGTTGTCCAAGAACGGTTTCGGGGATGTCGATCGGGTTCTGGGTGATGAAGTAGACCCCGACCCCTTTCGAGCGGATGAGCCGAACAACCTGCTCGATTTTCTCGACCAAGGCCTTGGGGGCATCGTTGAAAAGCAGGTGGGCTTCGTCGAAGAAGAAGACCAGCTTTGGCTTCTCCATGTCTCCGACTTCGGGGAGTTCCTCGAAGAGCTCGCTCAACAACCAGAGCAGGAAAGTAGCATAGAGCCTCGGACTCTGGAAGAGTTGCTGAGAAGCGAGGATATTGACGTGACCTCTTCCATCGGGAGCGGTCCGGATGAGATCATGGAGATCGAGGGCGGGCTCGCCGAAGAACTTTTCGGCTCCCTGTTCTTCGAGTACCAAAAGCTGGCGCTGGATGGCCCCGATCGTGGCGCTACTGACGTTTCCGTATTGGACGGTGAGCTCCTTGGCATTATCGGCGACAAAGACCAGCATCGAGCGGAGGTCCTTGAGGTCCAACAGCAAGAGTCCGTTGTCGTCCGCGACCTTGAAGCAGAGGTTGAGGACACCCTCTTGCACCTCATTGAGGTCAAGAAGTCTACTGAGGAGCAGCGGACCCATCTCGCTGATCGTCGCCCGTACGGGATGGCCGAGTTGGCCGAAGACGTCCCAAAACACGACCGGGAATCCGGTATGTGAGTAGCCGTCGATCCCCAGCTCTTTGGCCCGTTCTTCGAAGACCGGTTTGCCGCCCCCGGGGAGGGCCAGTCCGCTCAAATCCCCCTTGACGTCGGCTAGGAAGACAGGGGTTCCGATCCGGCTGAAGGATTCGGCGAGGCCCTGCAACGTCACCGTCTTCCCGGTCCCAGTGGCGCCGGCCACGAGTCCATGTCGGTTGCCGTATTTGGGAAGGAGATGGACGGGAAGGTCGCCTTTGCCAATGAAGATCGGCTCGATGCTCATTGGCGCGAGGTTACCTTCCCGTCCGGGCGAGCTATTCTCCGAACTGGTCGAAGTTCGTACTCAGAATGATGTAGTCGAAGATCGTTACGGATCCGTCGCCGTCCAAGTCGGCCTCTGGATTCCAGTTTTGGTCCCCAGTAAAGGAGTCAAAGGCCGTCCCCAGATCGACGTAGTCAAAAATCGTGACCGAGTTGTCGCCGTCGATGTCTCCGTTGATCAGAGTCGCGTTGACACCGTTGCGGCCAACGAGGTCCACGTTGCCGAGGCTGACCCGTTTGGCGAGCCAGTGGCTACCCTTTAGCCGAACGGTGATCGGGCGGTGGACAAGATCGGGGTCCAGAGCAAACTGGTAACTGCCATTGGCATCCAGCGAGGCCGAAGTCGTTTGGAGGATGGCGTTGCTACTGCTGTCGCGAACCTCGGCGGCAAGGACCCGGCCACTCGGGCCGACGGGGAAATCACCGAGAGTCACCGTCCCGCGAATCGGGATCTCGGGGGCAGGGATACGAGCAAACCAGACGTCTTGCTCGCCGTTGAGAGTCGCGGCGAAAGCCACGCTGACGCCATCGTTGTCGCTGACCATCCCGTTGTAGTCTCCCATCTTGTTCTGGATCGGCCATCCGACGAGTGGGTTGAAGGTATTGGTGATCTGCTGGTTTGCGCTCCAAGTGACCCCACCATCGAGCGAGTAGCTGTAGAAGAGCGCCGAATTGGTGCGGTTGACGGTGTCGAGGCGGGTGTCGTTCCAGGTCGCATCGAGTCGTCCATTCGGAGCGATCGACATCGTGCCGAACCACCGATGGTGGCCTGCCACCTGGTGGTCGTTCACCGTGGAAAAGGCGCTGAAGGTGTTCCCCCCGTCGGTACTGCGTAACATTCGAACGTTGGTCTCGTTCGCGGTCCCGACGCTGCAGAGCAGATAGATCCAGTTTCGTCGCGGTCCGTTGGACTTGTCCACGCAGATCCAAGTTTGTCCGCCCAATCCACCGGGATTCGTGCGGACGTTGACCGTGATTTCTGCTCCGAGGCTCCAAGTTCGGGCCGTAAAGGTCGGGGTTACAGCCGGGTTCTTAGCGTTGGTGGACTTGAGAAGCGCAAAGTCGGGGGCTTGGGAATTCGTTCCGCAGATGTAGAGGTTCCCATTCGTGTCGGTGTCGAGGGTCCCCCAGATGGGTCGGTTGGGGAGGTTGATGGGGTTCGCCCAGCTCTGGCCGCCGTTGAACGTTCGGCTGAATTGCCGGCCGTTATAGTTGTTGCCCGCAGTGCTCCAGGCTTGGTACTGAACTCCGTTGGCGTCGTCGACGATGTACCACTGCTTGTCTCCGCCCACGGCCGGACCCACGAGACTATAGGTGGACCCTCCGTTGGTCGACTTGAAAAGGTCGCAGAAAAAAGTTTGCTGCAAGCTGTGGTAGTAGAAGGTGCCATCGGCCCCCGCTGCAAGGACCGGGTCGCTGCGGAACACTCCGGCATCGATCCTGGCGGGGAAGGTCCAGCTGCTGCCGCCATCGCTCGAGAATCCGTACCCGGCTTGGCGGAAGTCGCTCGTGATCGTATCGAACTGGCGCCAACCGACGGCAATCTTGTTGCGGTCAACCGGGCTCACGGCCAACGACGGCTCGTTGGCGGCATCCCCGACGATGTTGAGGCCATTCGTGCCGACGTTGACTTGACGGAGGACGACGCCGTTGCGTCCCAGACTTACGTTTGGGGCCGAGTAGCGGACGGGCCCCTCGGGCGCGACGTAGGTCCGATCCTTACGCTTTGCCTCATGAGGTTCGAGGATGAATTTTGTCGGTATCGCGGAGGCGCCCGCAGAGAGCGCCAGAACGGCAAGAGCTGAGAACCAAGACCTAACCATAAACCAAACTTCCACACTAAAGAGTGGGAATCCTGTCAGTAGACGGTCGCGACTCGGCCAATCGTTCGCTGGTATCCTCCTTGGAACCGCGTCCGCTGGTTGAGAGCACCCAAATTGACGGCCCACTTGGTTCTTAGCGACGGCACGATCTACTCGGGGCGAGCCCTGGGAGCCACCGGTGATTCCGCCGGGGAGATCGTCTTTAACACCGGGATGACCGGCTACCAGGAAATTCTTACCGACCCGAGCTACGCGGGTCAAATCGTCGTCCTCACCTATCCGCTCATCGGCAACTACGGTATCAACGAGGACGACTTTGAAAGCGAACGCCTGCAACCAGCTGGCTTGGTGGTGAAAGAGGCGTGCGACTTCCCGAGCAACTGGCGGAGCCGTAAATCCATCGGCGCGCTGCTCGAAGAGAGGAATCTCCCAGGGATCGAGGGGGTGGACACTCGAGAGATCGCCAAGCAAATCCGGACAGGCGGGGCGAAGATGGCACTGATCACCCAGCGGAACCCGCAAGATGCGGTCGAGTACCTGCAGAGCCTACCGACCTATGACGAGTCCGATTTCGTCCTGAGTGTCACCACCAAAGCCCCTTATGTTTGGGGTCACCAAGGCCGAGCGAAACTGGGCGCCTTTCAAGAAGAAGGGAAGTACAAGCACAAGATCGCCGTCTTGGACTGTGGACTCAAGTACAGCATCCTAAAGCGATTCGCCGCCCTTGGGGTGCAGTCCCTCGTTCTCCCGGCAACCGCCAGCGCGGAAGAGGTCCTCGATTGGGATCCCGATGGAATCCTCCTCAGCCCTGGTCCCGGAGATCCGGCTCGCTTGACGGGCGTTGTCCAAACCGTCCGCGAACTGCTGGGCAAGAAACCGATTTTCGGGATCTGCTTGGGGAACCAGCTCCTCTGCCATGCCTTGGGCGGGCACACCTACAAGCTGAAGTTTGGCCATCGCGGCTCGAACCACCCGGTGAAGGATCTCGAAGACGGGACCGTGACCATCACCTCGCAGAACCATGGCTACGCCGTGGACCCCGACTCCCTCGCGGGTACCGGAGCCGTAGTGACGCAGGTCAACTTAAACGACGACACGGTGGAGGGGATCCGCCATCCTGATCTGATGGCCAGTAGCATCCAATACCACCCCGAGGCGGCGCCCGGACCCTGGGATAGCCGCAAGTACTTCGTCCGCTTTGTCGAGCAGATCGGTCAGCAGAGGTAACGGGCGATGACCTTGACGATCTTGGGGGCGGGAAACGTTTTGCTAGCTCCGCAAGTCATGGCCGCGCTATCGAATTGGCTAGGGGAAAGGCTGGAGATCACGCTCTACGACGCCGACGGCGAGCGGCTCGACCTGATGGACCGACTCGCAAGGAGCTTTTTTCAGCGGAACGAGCGCGAGTTCGGCCTCAGGGCGACCGACGTCCTGGAGGAGAGCCTCGAAGACTCTTCACGCGCGCTGATCCTGTGGGATGAGCACTGCCTGGAAATACTATCTTCGCCGCCCAAACCCAGGCCACTCGGGAGCCGGTTCATCCCGACCACCTATGCCGAGTTTCCAGAGCCGGAACCGGAGAATCCTGACGCTGAGCCCAGCGCAGACGCGGTTCGCCTTCTGGAGGGTTATCCATCGGTTGACTTCGCTGCCTTTGCCAGCGTAGCCGCCCCCGTGGGTGTGCAAGTGTTGCCCAGCCTCGAACCCTTTCCCGGACCGGCAGAGTTCGCCCCGCATCAAATCCTGCGATGGATCGAGGGCGACGACTTGCCAAATCACTTTTTGGCTCGACACTCCGAGTCCCCCGTTCTCGATTGGATCAGGCTATCTGGCGCCGGCTAGCAAGGCGTCTTCGTGGGTCCAGTCCAGGGAGACGGGGGTGATCGAGACGAATCCCTCGCTCACGGCCCCGACATCAGTGTTTGGTTGCTCACGGTGCATCACGACGACGCCGCCTTGCCAATAGTAGGGTCGGCCCCAGGGGTCGCTACGGACCTCGACGCGATCCTCATAGACCCGACGACCCATGCGCACCCACCGCTCGCCCTGAACCTCTTCGAACGCGATCGCGGGAACGTTGATGTTGAGAAAACAGAGATCCGGGAGCTCAGCGCGGATGAGGCTGGGCAGATTCTCACAGAGCCAACGCTCCCCTGTTTCGAAGTGGAGCGGGGCGCTATCGACGAAGGTCGCCATGCTCACGCTGATCGAACGGATCCCATTGATCGCCCCTTCCATGGCTCCGGCCACCGTTCCGCTGTAGGTGATGTCGAATCCCAGGTTGGGCCCGTGGTTGATTCCACTCAGGACCAGGTCGATACCTTCGGGCCACGCCACGGCTCGGCCGACGTTGATGCAGTCCACGGGCAACCCGTTGACGTGCCACGCCCTCGCTCCTGGCCATTCGACCTCTCTCACTCGAAGGGGGTCTCGCATAGTCATCGCATGACCACAGGCGCTGCGCTCCCGGTCGGGGGCCACGATGGCGACTTCGCCATGGGTCTGAGCGGCCCGGACGAGCACCCGCAAGCCCTCGGCATGGATGCCGTCGTCATTCGTGATGAGGATCCGCATTAGCGCCGCTCGATCGCTCCTCGAATCGTGCGGAGATCGTAAACCAAGAAGTTCTTGTCCTTGGAATTCATCATCACGAGGATCCCCTCGGGGAATTTGGGTCCGAGGTTGCCGCCATAGGCTTCGATGCCGTCGGTCTCGTCGCTTGCCGTCGTCAAAACAGCCAAAGGAGCGGAGAAGTCGGTCCCACGGCGCGGATAGACCCAGAGCTTGGAGCCACCTTCAATCTGGTCGGTGGAGAAGAGCAGGTCGCCGGCGGCCGCGATCCCCTCGTGGTCGCCCTCAAACCCTTCGGTCCGGAAAAGACCGTTGGGCTCGGTGAGCCGGTCCAGATCGTACATCCAGACCCCGTGGGTCTCATCGCTCGCATAGAGGCGATTGGTCTCTTCGTCCACAAACAGGGCTTCGATCTCCTTCTTGCCACTGAAACGGCCGAATCGTTCAACCTTCTCAAGATCGACCTTTCCTGTTTGGGAGTTAAAGACCAGCTCTCCCATCGCAAGGTAACCCTGGGTGGGACCAGTTTTGGGGGCGATGATCGCGAAGATCCGCCCATTCGCACGCCGGTGAAGGGTGATGCCCATGATCTCGCGGAACTCTCGAGTCTCGTTCGGGAGGACCAGCGTGTTTCCGGTGACTTCGCTCAGGCGGCGTCGCTGGGGGTCGATCCGAAACACCCGGAGTCGGCCCGTGATCCGCTCGGTGGTCACGGCGAGGTCGATCGGCCCATCCGGAGTCCGCAGACCGGTCTCGACATCGACGTTATTCGGTCGATTAAGCGGGCTGATGCGTTGGAGCATCTTTCCATCCAAATCGTGGACTTGCAACCCACCACCGGGGAACTCGGTCTTATCGGTTCCAATGATCAGACTGCGTTCGGGGCGGCGAGTATCCACCCAGATGGCGGGATCGTCGGCGTCAGTGCCCACGGGGTCAGTGGCAAGGGTGGGCTGAAGAGGGGTCAACACCAGGGTGAGCAGGGTGGGAATCATGAACTCATTATGTCGGGAGGGGGCGACGCTTGTCATACTCAGACAGGTGACACAGGCATCTTCCTCGCGTCGAGGGACTTTCTTTTTGGGGACAGGGGCATGCCTGACATTGGCGGGAGTGGCCAATGCCATGATGAACGGGAGCCGGGTCTCGGTGATCGCGATCCTGCTGGTCGGCGTGGCGTTGGCTCTGCGCCTGGGGCGGTTCCTCCCTCCTCGGCTGGCCGGTCCCGTCCTTTCGGCCTATCTGGGACTCTTCATCGTTCTCTACCTGCGCGGCTATGCCCATCGCGGGAACTATGAGCTCTCGATGACCCTAACCGGTTTGGGCGCAGTCGCCCTGGGATTTGCTGCCGCACTAGCCTTGGTGGAATCCAGGCCGCCCCACCCTAGCGAGCGGTGGATGATTTTGCTCTTCGGGTCAGGATTTCTTGTCGCCTTTTTCTCAGGAGCGGGGGGTTCAGCGGATGGGTGGGTCGAAGCCTTTCAGAGGTGGTTCGGTGTCCGGCAGGCGATGGCCGAGGCACTCGTCCAGATCACGCGGAAGTTCATTCACTTCGTGTTCTATGGTTCGATGGGTGTGCTCGCGATGGGTTGGGCGCTCTCTTGGAAGCGACCGGTCCGTGCGGCCTTTTCATTTGGGCTTGTTTGGGCCTTGACGCACGGCATCTTCGACGAGGTCCGCCAGAGCTTCCATGCCAATCGGACTGGCTCACCGCTTGATGTTGCCATCAATCTGGCCGGGATCCTCACCTTGATGGCGATCTACTGGTCGGTTTTGCCTCAAGAGAGCTCGGGCAAGGCCTGACGGAGGTCCCCGATCAGGTCTTCAGCCGATTCGAGCCCGCAGTAGAGTCGGACCAGGTGGTGGCCATGCTGCCAGTGCTCGCTGGCGAAATCCAAGCTGAGGGCGAGGCTTTCGAATCCTCCCCAGCTGACTCCGCGCTGGAAGACCTGAAGCTGGTCAACAAAAGCCCTTATCTTAGTCGGGTTCTGATCGCGGGGAATGAAGCTGAAAAGCCCGCCGCTCCCGTGCATCTGCGAAAGATAGAGTTGGCGCTGGCCAAAATCAGGCTGGCTAACGTGGAGGACTCGCTCGACCTCAGGCTGTTCGGCCAGGAAGGCGGCCACCTGGTTGGCGAGCTCTTGGTGGGCCTGAAGGCGAACCTTGAGGGTCCGAAGGCCCCGGATCAGCAGCCAAGCAGGGAAGGGAGCCAGGGCGCCGCCGATCAACTCGTACTCCTGGGTTAAAATCGGATTGATGAGGTCGGAACTTCCACAGACGGCCCCGGCCACGATATCGCTGTGACCACCGAAGTACTTGGTCGCGCTGTGGACCACAAGATCGACTCCGAGGGTGTGGGGTTGCATCAGGATCCCGGCCGAGTACGTGTTGTCGATCATCGTCCGGATTCCTTTCTCGCGGGCAACTCCGGTGATCCGTCGGAGATCTTGAAGTTCGAAGACTAGGCTCGACGGAGACTCAAGGACGATGAGCTTGGTCTCCGGCCGGATCGCGTCCAAGAGCGAATCTGAACAGGAGCCACTGACGAAAGTCGAAGTAACCCCGAACTTGGCCAGGTATTGCTCAATGAATCGGCGAGTCGGGCCATAGAGGGAATCGATCCCGACAACGTGACACCCCGACTCGACGGAGCTGAGGATGGCGGCCGAGATCGCCCCCATTCCGCTGCCGAAGAGCTTGCATCGCTCGGTTCGCTCCAAAGCCGCGATCTTCTGCTCGGCGAGATGGAGCGTCGGGTTACCCATCCGACTGTAGAAGTAGGTCTCTTTATTGGCACAAGCCCCGGCGTAGGCCTCTCCCACCACGTTGCAGGTCTCGTGGACGAACAGGCTGTTCTGGAAGATTGGGGGAACCACCGCGCCGAGGATATGATCCTCCTCACCGAGGTGTTGCAAGATCATTTCCACCGACACGTCGTTGTGCGCCATGGCTCGATTGTATCAAAGCAACGGCATCCCTCGCGGAAAAAATAAAAATACACGCAAAAAGAACGTCTCGGGACCAAAGACCTGTCGTATGATAAAGGTTCACAAGGAGTTAACATGGCAATGCAAGGAAATGAAGCCGCGTACGAAGACGTTCGGTGGATAGAACGTGTTCGGACTGGAGACGAGGCCGCCCTGGCCACGCTCGTGGCCCGACACCGAGCACGGCTGATTCGCGTTGCCGCCAACATCCTTCGCGATCCGATGGAGGCCGAGGATGTTGCTCAGGATGCGTTCATTCGTGCATTCCGAGAGATTAGAAACCTGCGGGATGACCGCGCCTTCTCGGGCTACCTCTACAGGATCTGCGTCCGACTCTGCATGGACCGTCTCCGATCCCGGAGAGCCGAACCGGCCGAGTTTGATGGAGTCGTTCCGCACCAAGGTAGCCGAGTCGAAAACCGCGTCGTGATCGAAAAGCTCCTCCAACTTCTGCCGCCCGATCTGCGCACGACCCTCGTCTTGCGCGAGATCGAGCAGATGAGCTACGAAGAGGTCGCCCAGGCCATGAACGTGCCAGTCGGGACTGTTCGCTCGAGATTGCACACCGCACGCGAACGTTTTCGCGATCTTTGGCTTCAAGAGAATAGAGATGTTTGATTGGAGAGGTCGTCGGGATAGGAAAAGGATTGAGGTCATCGGCCGGGATATGCGTCCTGAGCAGCGATCAGAGGAGGATCTTGCCTTCCTGAACGCAGTGCGGATGAAGGCGCCAGATCTCTTTGAGGCCTTTGAGGCCGAAGAAGACGCGATGGCTGAGCTCCGTGGAGCGGCCCTTAACCCGGTTCCCTCGGCAAACTTCGATGCCAACCTGGGCCGTAAGCTCAGAGTCAGCGCTGTCCGCGACTCCTTCCGCTATTGGAGTCCGGCGATTATCGGAGCTGGGGTTGCGGCGATTGCGCTCTGGGCTCTTCTCCAGTCGATGGTCCAGACTTCTGTGCCGGTTCAATTGCAGCAGCAAGAAGCTCGGCGGGTGGTTTTCCCCTCGCTTCCCAATCCTTAATTCGCGATGGCCGTTCGGGGGAAGTCTTCGCCGCGGCTAATTGCAATTCGTAACGTTCAGGCGCTGCGGGCACTCTGGGGCGCGGCTCTCGGGGCTCTCGTGGTCGTCCTGCTTCATCCCAGCACCCAAGCCCTTGGGAACCCGGTTCGAGGTCACTTGGAGGCCCAACGGATCGATTCATCCCCTCTCCTCGCCCGTAACGTGGTCGAGGCCCCCTCGGTGGACGATGCCTTGACGGCTGGGCTCTGGATGGAGCTCCTTGCCGATCCCGGTGCCGAGCCAAGATCCGAATGGCTCGAACTCGTGGAGCGGGAACGGGGGCGCGATCCTGATAACGCTTTTTGGCTCCAGATGGGGGCCGTGATCGCATCCCGCCTTGATAAGCCCCAATTGGCGCGAGACTACTGGCGAGGTGCCAGCAGGAGAACTCGATGGGATGACCTCCAAGACCAGCGCCTGGCGAGCATTTTGCAACCAGAGCAAACCGGACATACCCCCAGTTGGGTGTGGTTGGTCGGAAGCGCCGCGAGGACGAGTTCGTCGGCCCAAGCCATCGAGGATTTTGCCCGGCGAGAATGTCGAGCGATCGGGATCGAGCGAGAGGAAGATCTCTCGTGGAGATTCGCGACAGCCCGAAACGGGGCTTTGATCCGGGGCGGGGCTCGGACGGTCGAGACGGCTTTGCTGGGTTCCCAGGTTGCAGAGTCCGCAAGTCAAGCAGGGTCGCTCGCCGCCGAAGATTCGCCCCGGACCTTGCTCCTTGCTCGTCTCGACTTCATGACCAAGCTTCGAGAGGCCAACTTCGAACTGGAAGCGACGGAGGTGGAGCAGATCTATGAGGCCTCGACCGGATGGGCCGGGATCATCAGCCAAGCAGGTAGAGATGCCGCCTGGGAGACTCTCGCCCGGCAGTCTACGCTCCATGCCGCAGCCGGGCCGGTAGCCTTTCTTGCCCTCTGTTTTGGGCTCGCAGGGAGGATCCTCGGAGCTTTGCTCCAAAAGCTTGTGACCGTCGGCCCGCGATACCTCAAGCCATTGATCGTTGGAGTTGCCGTTGGATTGGGAATCTTGGGGTCCATTTTGACTTGGAGCCTGCTTCCGGCTTTGGCGTGGGGACTCGCAGCGGTCCTGTTCGTCAGCACACCAAAGGCTCGCCGCTCGCATCCCCCAGAGGACCTGGGTGCGGTTTACCGATGGTCGATCTTTTTCCTAGGGATGCTGTTTTTGGTCGCGCTTTTCTGGGCTGTGAGCCAGATTTATGCTCCGACACGGATCTTGGCCGAAGCCAAGGAAGGGGGATCCTTTCTGCCGGGGTTTGCTCAGGTCCATTACGTCGCCCTCACCTGTCTCGCGGCGATGGTGGGGGTTTTGGCCGCCGTCTTCGCCCACTTCATCCGGATCCCCATCCAGATCACCGGGCCTCGCCTCGTGAGAGATCTCGGCCAGTGGTTCATCTTAGTAGGAGTCGGCGGGATCGTCCTGGGGATTCCTCTCGTCCTGCTACTGGATATCAACCTTGCCGCCGAGGCGCGAAGTCTCTTTGAAAATGAGCCCCTCTTCTTCTTCAATCAGTAGTTTGCGCGAGGCTCTCTGGGAGGCTCCCAGTGGTCTGGAGTGGTGTCACCTCTGGACCGAGGCGGTGGACTCATTAGTCCGCGAGGTTGTGGTGCAGGAAGGCGCCGAGATTCGGTTGGCGCTTGTTGCGACTGGAGGCTACGGCCGCCGAGAACTCGCGCCGTTTTCGGACCTTGACCTCGTGCTGATCCCCGACCAGAGGGAAGCCTCGGAACTGGAAAGCGATGTGAGGCGGGTCCACCGGGCCCTCCAAGATGAGGTTCGGCTCAGGCTCGGCCTAACCATCGGTTACAGCTACCTTCCTCCCCAGGAGGCCTCGGCCGTGGACGAAAAAACACGAACCGGCCTAATGGATGGACGGCTATTGGTGGGCCCTGCGGAACTTTGGGAGGAACTCCGGGACGGGCTCGCCTCTTCATTAGAGCGGAGTGAGTTCCTTGTGAGCAAGTTCGACGAAAGGCGCAACCAGCGGGCCAGATACTCCAGAGGGGCCGTGGAGCCCCAGTTGCGCGATGGTCCGGGTGGTTTGCGAGACCGTCAGTTCTGGTCCTGGATCGACCGGACCTTGGGAGGGGAGACCCCGCCCAGCTCCCCCAGCTATGAGGTGCTCCTTACCGCCCGAAACCTCGTCCATGCGGCGGCGGGTCGGAAGCAGGATCTGCTGACCCGGG
The DNA here is from genome assembly GCA_002343825.1 of Chthonomonas sp. UBA2391. Taxonomy (GTDB): domain Bacteria; phylum Armatimonadota; class Fimbriimonadia; order Fimbriimonadales; family Fimbriimonadaceae; genus UBA2391. Next base: position 2,918 of record DDSL01000051.1, on the reverse strand, counting down.
CACGGCAAGCCGAAATCGCGGACCGGTTGGAGGTCGAGATGTTCGCTTGGACGCAAAAGGTCGCCGAGGCGAGCGAAGAGGAAAGGGCCCACTTCGATCGTCGCATGGCGCACTTTGGTAACGAGACGCGGTTCACGTTTGCTCCCGCGATCGAGTTCGAATCGAGGACGGTCCGCATCGGAGCCGAAGCCAAAATTGCCGACGCGGCAGCGGGGATCCTTTGCGGGGCGAGGCTCGGATTCGACGCGGTCAAGATGGACCACGTGCCCTCGGACCCCGGCGAGGGGCGAAGGCTTTTGCAACTTCTCACTGCCTTCCCCGAAGAGTTCGACCGCTTGATGGACTCCGGATTGATCGACGCGTTGTTGCCTGATCTGCGCTCATGCCGGTCGCTGTTCCCGAGGGATGCGGCCCACTCCTACACTGTCCACGAGCACACGCGTCGGACCGCCACTGGGTTGCTCGCGCTGCAATCCGACTCTGGATTTTTGGGTGAGCTTTATCGGTCGATCGAAGAGAAGGACTTGCTCCTGCTCGCCGTGCTGCTCCACGATGTTGGGAAGATCGCCATCAGCCGTCCCCATAGCGAGGTTGGGGCCGAAATCGCACTCCAGCAGGCGCTGAGATTGGGTTATCCGCTACGGTTGGCGAGGGAGGTGCAATGGTTGGTTGCCGAGCATCTGAGCATGGCACGGACGATGCGGATGCGGGACTTGCACGACCCGCAGACGATCGAAGAGTTTGCCGAGTTGGTGGGCAATGTCTCCCGCCTCGGTCGCCTGGCCCTGCTAACGGCAGTCGACATCATGGCCGTCTCGGGAGAGGCCTGGACTCCGGCCCTCGCCGAGTTTCATCAAGAGCTCTACGAGAAGGCGCGCGACTACTTGGATCCTGAGACCGTGGTCGCGCCGCGCAATACGGCGGCCATCCGGCAAGCGATCCATCGAGCGGCGAGGGCAAGTGCTTCGAATCCGCCTGAACTGGATCGATTTTTGGAATCTCTCCCGGGGCATTACGCTCTCACGGTCTCACCCGAATTGGTGGCCGTTCATTTGGCCCTAGTGGCCCAAACCCGTGAGCAAGGGGCGGTAGCCGTGGCTGACCTGACGCCGGCCGCTCAGGCGACGGAGATCACCTTTTGCGCTCCTGATGCCCCGGGCTTGCTGAGCCGAGCTCTCGGCGTACTCTATGCCTATGACCTCAGCCTGCTCAGCATCAAGGCCCACACCACCCAGGAAACGGAAGCGATCGCGCTCGACCGGTTTGTGGTGGCCTTTCAGGGACACGTCGTGCCGCCCTCCACGCTCCAAAGGGTGCTGGATGGATTGCGGCAGGTCGCCCTGGATGCCGAAGCCTGCGACCGGATCCTGGAGCGACAAGGCAAGGACCCGCATCGGCGGCAGGAGATTCTCAACTGGACCTATCAAGCGGGGCACCCAGGAATCTTGGAAGTGCGAGCCCCACGCGGCAAGGGGATGGCCTACCGAATGTCTCGGTGGATCAGCCAGCAGGGTTGGAACATCGTCTCGGCTCGGGTGGGTCAGTGGGCCGGTCAAGGGGCCGCTGCTTTTTACATCTCGGGGGCGGGCGGGGCGGTGCTGACATCCGACCAGATCCAGTCGGCCATGACCGCGCAGGTATAACTCGCTTTGCGATGAATGTCGTCATCTTTGGCTGTGGGCGAACCGGTGCCACCCTGGCGCTCACTTTGGCCGCCAACCATCAGGTCACCATTGTGGAGCAGAATCCGGAAGCCCTCCGGCGGCTGGGCTACAAGCACAACTGCAAGGTCGTGGTGGGGAGCGGGCTCGACGAGGAGGTCCTCAAGCGGGCTGGGATCGAGAAGTGTGATGCCTTCTTCGCTGTGACCCGTGGGGACAACACGAACCTGATGGCGGCCCAGTTGGCAAGCATCAAGTACCAAGTGGGGAAGGTCTGCATCAAGGTCGCCGATCCCCACCGAGCGGATGCCTATCGAAACCTGGGCTATCACTGCATCACGCCGAGCGCACTATTGGCCGGCATGATGCGCGATTGGATCACTGGCGCGCCCTATTCCAGCATCGATCAATACAATATTCTTCCGAAGGAGCTGGAGCTTTAAGATGTACATCATTCTGGTTGGTGGAGGCAATGTCGGCCTGAGCTTGGCCAAGAAGCTGCTGGCTCACGAGCACGAGGTCTTGCTTCTTGAAAAGGATCCCCGGCAAGCCCAGAAGCTGGCGACCCTCGTGGGCGACGAAGCCGTCTTCTTGGGCGACGGCTGCGAGGTCGCGGTGCAAAAGTCGGCCGGATTTGGCCGGGCCGATGTGGTCGTCGCGGTCACGGGTGAAGATGAGGACAACCTCGTCGTCTGCCAGATGTCCAAGGTTCTGTGGAAGGTCAAGCGAGTGCTAGCCCGGGTCAATGATCCGACCCATGAAGACATCTTTTTGCAGCTCGGGATCGACGACGTCGTCAGCGCAACGGGGATCATCTTCAACCTGATCGAACAGCAAATCTCTACCGACGAGGTGATCCCGCTGGCCGCGATCGCCAAGGGGAACATCGAGGTTGTCGAGGCCATCCTAAGTCACCGTTCGCCGGTGGCGGGCAAGCGGGTTCGTGAGATCAAGCTTCCGCCGGGGACCAACATCGTCTGGATCAATCGCGACGGCGACGGAGTGATGGTGGATGGGGATACGGAACTGCGAGCCGGTGACGAGTTCGTCGCGGTTGTTCCCACCGCCAGCGCCGACAGTCTACGCACGTTGCTCACGCCGGAACGCGCTTAGGCCCTCGCGGGGCTTCAATCCATCCGAAGGGAAACCACCTCTAGCCGACCTTTCAGATCTTCTCCCTCGGGGAGAAGGTGGCGCGCAGTGCCGGATGAGGGGCTGGATTAGGGACTCGCTGGAGCTCCGCGCTCCGTCTCAGTG
>DDSL01000154.1:1171-8659 GCA_002343825.1 Chthonomonas sp. UBA2391 | reverse complement strand
GTACTCGGCCTCCAAGCATGGGTGGTACCGATGGCAGAGCGTTCGTACCAGCCTCATGAACCGAGCGATGACTGGGCCGAGGCCAGAAAGCTCGACCCACCACTAGGAACAGCATACGCGTTCAGCTTTCTCTCCCGGCTCCAGGGCCCATCGGTTGTGATCGCGTTTGGCGAGTGTACGGCTTGCACCGCTTCGAAGCTCCGCGCTCTTTCGCCCAAGGACTGGCGGTCTGGCCGCATTGTGATTGTCACTGATTCGGCTCGGGCTTCCCAGGCGCTGATCAGTGAAGGATTCAGTCGGCACGCCTCGATTCTGTCATGTACTTCAGCCGACATGAAGCACCTGAACGCGTACTTCCAACCCAGAGCCTATCTTGTCTCAACAGCCGGCAGCATTATTGCCAAGCAGGACGATACGACTTTACTTCGGGACTTTGTGATCAGCATGACCCGCGGAGGCGACGCTCGGTGAAGGCGACCGTTGTCAAGGATCAGGCCCACCTCGGGCCCGTCGTTCTTGGGCTCGCGATCCCGGCGATCGTGCTCGAATCGCAGAATCTCATGGTCTTTGCGTCGGTCAAGGCTCAGAACCTGAACTACATCACGGCCATCCACTACGTCGGTCTCCTGATCCTCCTCATCATCTGTGCGGCGGTCGCGCACGAATCGCCGGAGGCGGCCGTGGCCTGCGGTCTCGGCGCGCTTCTGGCGATCGCGATCGAGGTCCGGTTTCGAGGAGCCGCGATTCGACCCGGGACCTTTGATTTGTTCGAGTCGTCCATTCGCCGCTGGGGACTCTGGACCTTGGGCACAACGATCGCTGGAATCCTGCTCGGTGTCGGGCTCAAGCACTGGGACCGTCGATCGTGGGCCGGGGAAAATTCACGTGCCTGGCTCTGGGTAGCGATCATCGGGCTTGCCATCGCCGCTGCTGCATCCGGGTACGCGACACTGCGGCTCAGCGCCGCCTCGATGAGTGCCTTCGCACCGACCAAGTACATGGCTCTGGCCGTGCTTACCGTACTTGCCACACTCTGCCTCGCGTGGGACAAACGGAGATCGAAATGAAACACAGAAGCGCCTTCTCACTCATGGAAATCCTCGTCTGCATCGGCATCATCTTGATTCTGATAGCGTTGATTTTCCCCATTCTGACTGGAGCAAAACTACGAGCCAAGGAGACGATCTGCATCGCGAACTTAAGGCAAATCTACTCCGCTGCGTTGATGTACCGGGCCGACTTCGATGCGAATCCGCCGAACAACCTGACATTTCCCGCTTGGCGACCCTACCTCCCGATGTCCATCGCCTGCGGATGTCCGCTGACGCCCCCAACCGTCGACTTGGCCAACTTCGGCGCCTATAGCGGCCGCTTCATTAGTCCTCTGGTCGCAATGGATGCGCCTGAGATGAAGGCTTGCGCCGAAAAGCGCCAGGGCGATTGGCCTGTTCTCGTGGACATGAATCACATGCGGACTACAGTCGCACGCGAGACGGGGCGTCGCGCCCTGATCCTTTGCAGGGAGAACGGGAGCATCGTCGTGAAGGCACGTGTCGATATCGGTCACTTCCTTGAGAATCGAACGACTTATCCCTGCCCTGAGCTGGATGATCCCTTCCAGAATCAGTGATCCAATCAGAACCATAGGAGGTAACCCATGCAATGAGCTAGACTCTCTCTGTTAGCCCTGTGCTTCGCTGCCACCGCTGCCATTGCCTATGACTGCTATACGTGGTCGGACACCTGTGTCAGTTTGCCGATCTGCCAGGGATCTGGCTGGGAGCCGATAGGCATCTGCTCCAAAGAGTACTGCGAGAACGGTGTCATCTGTCAAAAGGCCGGCGGTGGAACTGCCTACACGAAGACTATCCGATACCGTCATAAGTTCAAGCGGATGATCAACGAGAACACCTGGGAATACTGTAAGGGCTCGGGCTTCGACGACTACGTCATCAACTGTTGCGACTGCAACGGTGTCACCTACGCAATGGAACCAGACTAGGGACTCGATACCATGGAGCCAGGTAGCACAGTACTTCCATCGGTGTTGCCGGCTCCACCGTCACGACGTCGTCGTCGTTAAGTCCTCGAGCGTGACCTGGATCGTCTTGGTCTGGCCGCGACTCCAGTATCTGATCTCGACCTTATCCCCCGGCTTCCGATCGACCATCTGCTTCTGGAAGTCGATCGCCTCGACGATCTTCTTGCCATCGATCGCGAGCAGCACATCGAAGCGCTGAATCCCGAGTCGAGCGGCCGGGCTGCCCTGCACCACGCGCTGGATCAGAAGACCCTCCGACGGCGGCATCGCCCCGACCATTTCGGACAGCGCCTGACGGTCGCCCGCGTTCGCCAGCACCGGCTGGGGGTTGATCTGGATCCCGAGCCAGCCATACCGCACTCGGCCGGTCTCGATGAGATCCTTGACGATCCGCTTCGCACGGTCGATCGGGATCGCGAAACCGATCCCGACCGAGCCCCCCGTATTGCTGGCGATCGCCGAATTGATGCCGACGAGCTGACCCTGAGCATTGGCGAGCGCGCCGCCCGAGTTCCCCCGGTTGATCGCCGCGTCCGTCTGGATCGCATCGACGAGAATCGCGCTTTCGGTCGGAAGCGTGCGGCCGAGCGACGAGACGACTCCGACGCTGACCGTGTTCTCATAGCCGAGCGGATTGCCCGCCGCGATGACCCATTCACCGATTTCGAGCGCAGCGCTCGAGCCAAGTTCGGCAGCGGGGAGACCCTTGCCGTTCACTTTCAGAACCGCGATGTCGCTGCGCGGATCGCTCCCGACAATGCGAGCATCCATGCTTCGCCCATCCGAAAAGTGCACCCGCACCTTCGACGCGCCCGCCACGACGTGATGGTTCGTGATGATGTTCCCGTCCGACGAGATCACGACGCCCGATCCGGACGAACTCTGGGCAACCGCCTCGCCGAAGAAGCCGCGCCCGGTGCTCGTCGAATCGACGCTCACGACCGCGGGCATGATCTTCTTCACCGCCGCCCGGAAGTCGACCGGAGCCGTGACCGAGGACTCGAGGTTCACGGGCCGCACGCCGAAGCCGTCGACACCCCGCAGCGACTCGGTCGTGCGAAGCTCGGGGGCACGGTCGCGCCGAACCCAATGATCGATCTGGAGCGCCGCAAGCGCCCCGACAAACACCGCAACCGTCAGTACCACCAGTTTCCGCATAAGCTCTCCTAGAATACAGATTCTAGTTCGCGGCGGTTCCGACCGTCTGTCGGTCGCCTCTTGGACTCGATCGGCTTCCCCGCCTCGATCACTATTACGAAGACTCGCACCCTGGCGACCTCGACCGTGCGTCCTAAGGACATGATGCTGGTTTCGTTGCTGTTTGCGCCCCCGATCGAGGGGAAGGTCGTTTCCGCTTCCCTCTTCAAGAACGGCTACGCCGTCGTCGTCCGGGAATGGGATCTCCCCGGGACCGGCACCGTCGATGCCGCCCCGATCGACGGAGTCCTCGGCACTCTCTGGATCACGGCTTCGAACAGCGTGACGATCAAGTCGGTCACCGCGACCCAAGTCGAAAGTGCGAGCCGCGCTCCGGCCAGTTCGATCGGCGATCTCCTCCGCGCCAATATCGGACGCGAGGTCACGGCGTCCGTTGGCGACAAGACGTTTTCGGGCAAGGTCCTGGGTGTCAGCGACACCCTTGCGTTGTTCCAGACCGCTGAAGGGGTCCAGGCGATCCTCCTCGGCACGATCTCGCGCGCACAGGGCCAGGGCCTGGTCTGGGAGGTGGAACGGAAATCCAAGAGCCCCATCCTCCGAATCGAAGCCTCCGGTCCAAGCGGGGGCAAGGTCAGGATTCTCTCCCTCGAGCGGGGTGCCACCTGGGCCCCGTCCTATTCGCTCGACATCTCGGACCCGAAGACCCTTGAACTCACCGCGAAGGCCACCCTTCTCACCGATCGCCTCGATCTGAGCCAGGCCTCGGTGCGGCTCATCACCGGCTTTCCGAACATCCCCTACCTCCGTCTGCTCGATCCGCTCTCAGTCGGGCAGTCCCTCGACCAGTTCGTGAACAGCCTCCTCGCGATCGGCACGCCCGCCGACTTCCGCGGCCTCGGCGGACAAATGGCGCAAAACGCGTTGCGACGTGAGAACTTCGACGATGCCTTCCCCGCCATCGATGCGGCCGGCACGCGATCGGAGGACCTTTTCTTCTATCCGCTGCCCAAGGTCGCCCTCAAACCCGGCGATCGCGGCTTGTTCGTGCTCTTCGGAGCCAAGAGCCCGTTTCGGCATGTCTACGAATGCGAGCTGAACGAGGTCGGGCTCGAGAGCGCGTTCCGCGGTGACCCCGGCGACGTCCCGCCCCCTGACGTTTGGCATAGCGTCACCTTCACGAACTCGAGCGGCAAACCGCTCACGACCGGACCGGCGGTCACGGTCCAAGACGGCGAGATTCTCGGACAGGATCTGATGAGTTACACCGCCGAAAACGCTCCGATCACGGTCAAGATCACCAAAGCCCTCGACGTCGCGGTCGAGAGCACCGAAGAAGAAGTCTCTCGCAGCCAGCGCGAAGTCGTGCAGGGCAGCTCCCGATTCGGGGTGAACGACATCGTCCTCAAGGGCACGATCCGGATCGTCAACCGCAAGGCGGAGGCGATCGAACTGGAGCTGAAGCGAGACGTGAACGGCGAAATCCTCGGGGCGGACGCCAATCCGAAGCGCACCGGTCTGGCCAAGGGCCTGAACGCGCTCAATCCACGAACGCGCCTGACCTGGGCCGTCCCCGTGAAGCCTGGTGAAACGCTCGTGCTCACGTATCGCTACCGGGTCGTGGTGCGACTGTGAGGCGGTAACATCGCGGCCATCATGACGCGCCGCGATCTACTTCGTACCGGACTCGTTGCCGGGGCCGGCCTTGCCGTCGGCCCCGTGCTTTCGATCGCGGGTGCCCCCGAGGAGAAGCCTTTGTCAGCCCCGTTCAAGCTCAACTATGCGCCGCACCCCGGCATGTTTCGGGAACACGCTGGAGACGACATCGTCGATCAACTCAAGTTTTGCGCCGACGAGGGTTTCCTAGCCTGGGAGGACAACGGAATGAAGGGGCGCTCAGCGCAAGAGCAGGAGCGCCAAGCGAAGGTCATGGCGGACCGCGGCATCCGGATGGGCATCTTCGTCGCTCAGGGCATCGACTGGTCGAACCCGACGCTGACGACGGGTCGACAGGAATTCCACGACAAGTTTCTGGCCGAGACGAAGGAGTCGATCGAGGTCGCGAAACGGATCAACGCGAAGTGGGTGACGACCGTGCTCGGTCGCCTCGATCCGAACCGCCCGTTCGGGCACCAGATGGCGAGCGTGATCGACGTGCTGCGACGGGCGTGCGACCTGTGCGAGCCGACCGGGCTGGTGATGGTGATCGAGCCGCTCAACTGGCGCGACCATCCGGGGATGTACGGGGCGACGAGCGATATCCTGTATGCCACCTGTAAGGCTGTGAATCGCCCGAGCCTCAAGATCCTCCACGACCTCTACCACCTTCAGGTCACAGAGGGCAACCTCATCGACAACATGAACCGCTGCTGGGATGAGATCGGATACTTCCAGATCGGGGACAACCCAGGTCGGGCGGAGCCGGGCTCAGGCGAAGTGAACTACAAGAAGGTGTTCGCGCACATCGCCTCACGCGGGTTCACGGGGATCCTGGGAATGGAGCATGGGGCGTCGGAAGGTGGCAAGGCGGGCGAGCGCAAGGTGATCACGGCCTATCGCGCCGTCGATCCGAACTAGTCGCGCCGGGGCAAGGGGTCGGATTCCGCCCGCATCCGCCGTAGGTGGATGCGGCGTCATCCGACCCAGGGCGTGGCCTCTGGGCCGGCGCGACTAGTTCGATCCGCCCGTGGCCGGCTTCGGAGCAACCGGCACAGGACCGGTCGTGGTCGTCGTCCCGATCCCCGGGGTCGGAGCCGCCGGCTTCGCGGCCGCAGGCTTCGGAGCGCGGTTCACGGCCACGATCCGCGCCCCACCTCGGTACAGACTCGCGTTCAGCCGCTCCTTCGAAACCTCTTCCCCGTTCACGAGCACCGCGCGGAACGTCACCACGGAATGGCCGCCGCCGCCCTTGTCGATCACCTTCTGCTTGCCCGGAGCCAGGCTCGCATCGTTCACATACTTCGTGCCTGCCGACCACGACCGCAACCGCTGGGTCGTGATCTTGACCTCCATGCCCGGGGTCTTCGTCCCCAGAATCGAGAACGTGAGTTTGCCCGGCTCGTACTCNNGATGGTCGAGCGTGTTCTCGAACACAAGATCGTGGGTTCCGTAGTCGACGGTCGCATCTCGTCCGAGGGGCACATACGAAATCGGAATCGAGTGATTCGAGCGCTTCACGATCTTGAGGTTGCTCAGGAGCGCGGCGTTATACAGCGTCGTCGAGACCTGGCAGATTCCGCCACCGACGTCGGTGTCATGCCGCCCGTTCTTCAGAACCCCGGCCACCTTGAAGCCCGCGGCGATCGTCCGTCGTCCGACAACCCCGTTGAAGCTGAACTGCTCACCCGGAGCGAGAATCGTCCCGTGGATGATCGACGAAGCCAACTTGATGTTCGAGCATCGACTCACTTTGCTCGTTGGAAACTTGGTCGTAAACGTGCTGCGGACTTCCTTGATCTTATCGAGTTCCGTGTCCGCGATCTTCTTCGGCGCTTCGACGAGAGGCAACACGATCGTGTCCGTACCGCTTTGAGCGACTTCGGTCACCAACTCCGCCATCTTCGCCGATTCGAGTTGAACGCCGCTCTTTTCGTAAACCCGCTGGATCTGGCCTTTCTCGAACGTCACCTTGGCCGGTGAAACCGTCCCGCCGACCTGCTTCACGAACGACTCGATCGACTTGAGCGCCTTCGGGTTCGTTGTGAACACCGGTTCGAGTTGCAGAGGAGGTGCCTCCTCGAGTCCGACTTGACGCTGGACCGAGTCCCAAAAGTCCTCGGGGCGAACCTGTGCGAGCGACGCCTTGTCGTCGAGCGCGATGCCCAAGGCGCTGCGCGTCATCGGGCTGGGTGCCTTGGCAAGGCCGGGCGCCTCGAAACGGACCGGATTCCGACGTTCGGTGTCCCACCACAGCCGCAGCTTGCGCTGGGCGTCTTCGACGCTCAGACCGCCGACATCGACAGGGCCGATCTTGATGTTCGGGCGCAAGACCGGCTGGTAGCGCGCGGCCACGACCGCGAACCACACACCGCCCAGCGCCAGGATGCCTCCTGCAATCGCGAAAAACTTCTTCATATTCCTTCGAGCGTTCATCCGTGAAGCGCCCATTCCAATTCGACATTATGGCGCATCGGACAAGTTCCCTTGAACCTGGAGCGAGAGACGGTGTTTGCGGTGCCTGAGTTTCGTGGTCCTGGGCCTACCGCACGAGGCATGCTCTGCGTCGGCTCCGGTGCTCCGGACTCGGACCCCCTCCGTCCCGCCAGAGTGGGCCACCTCCCCCGATGCGGCGC
>DDSL01000154.1:0-1141 GCA_002343825.1 Chthonomonas sp. UBA2391 | reverse complement strand
TGAGCGAAGCGAACCGGGTGGGGCTCCCGAGTCATGGTGTGCACGAAGCACTTCGCGCAATGCGCTACCTTACAGCGTACGCCGCATCGACGAGTCCGAAGCAGTGGGCCCGCGAGTAATACGTCGGCCCTTTCTTCATCAGCCGCAGATTCATGAGGCGCATCGCGCGAACCATGAGCGGATCGGAAAGGACGCGAAGAGCATTTTCAACGCCGTCGCATCCGACGTTCACTTGATCCGGTCCGCCGGGTTTGTACCAGTGATCCTCGTGCCAAATTTCTAATCGATCGATGAGGTCGACGACTTCGCGCTCCGAAATCTCATAGAATGGCGAATCAGACAAGTGCCAGGAACAGAAGAAGACACCCTCGTCTACGCCAAGGGTAAGGACTTCCTGCATATTGAGATTGACCCGCGAATAGATGGTCACCGAATTGTTATTCCCAGGGAGACAGCTGCACGACCAAAAGGAGAGTTCGCTGGCGTGCGGAAGCGGTATCGCCGCATCAATATAGGCTGCCAGAACCTGCGTTGCTTCGTGGGCGAAGGGGAAGGACCGAAATCTGTCCGCATTACGCGCATGCTTGCGCCGAACGTCGGCATCGTCGACGCGGATGCCACCTTTTGGGCGGAACGACACATCCTCAAGCCACTTTGCCTGGTCATCAAGACTCATCACCAGGTCGAAGTCGGATTCCCCTTTGGGAATGCTGGTGAGAGCGATGTTACGCAAGGCCCATCCCGCACGCTCGAGTTCTGCGATAGCCTCGATTTCCGTGTCGTCAAGGAGCGAAGGGGCGACCGGCTGAAAAGTGATATTGCGAATATCCGTATGAACCTTGCGGTGCTGGACATATCTCCGAGTCACGTCGACTGCCTGCCCACAATACAGTTCACCCGTTTCGAATTCGAGCACGTAGATGCCGCATCGCTTGCCGGGTCGGTAAAGATCAGCGATCGATCTTCTTGACCAAACGGCGGTGAGCGGAGGGAAACCGAGATCCGCAAGGGCTTCATTCGCTTCCATAGGTTTCGACTGGAGTATAGGTTATCTTTGGGAGAGGTCGGTGAGCCCTGCGAACCGGGTGGGATCGTCCCGGGTTCGAGGGTTCGGCCCCCCTCCGTCCCGCCAGAGCGGGCC
>DDSL01000073.1 GCA_002343825.1 Chthonomonas sp. UBA2391 | reverse complement strand
GTCCAAGAAAATCACCGCATTGCACTAATCCCTAACCCCTAACTATCCAGATCGAGGACGGGGCGGGATTCTTCCTTAACCGCCTTGAGGTCGGCCTCGTCGGCGACGATCGCATCGACCCCCGGCCCGTCGACCTTTTCCCAGACGCCCTCTTGAGTTCGCTGCCAGGTGGTGAAGCCCCGCTTGGCCGCATCGGCGGCGGTCGTTGGCTTCTTGGTTTGGAAGGAGACACGGCTTATGACTCGGCGGACGGGGAGGCCGCAGTCGGGACAGAACTCCAGAGGAGGATCGTCCACCCCTTGGATGGCGGCCACGCGGTTAGGGCAAATAAAGCAGTCGTGCTCGGTCGGTTCGTACTCGTAGATCGGCATCGCTCGGCACCAGGAGGGACGAAGGTCCCAGAATTGTCGGCGGGGGTTGATTTTTGTCCCGCCTCGGGTCTAACATACCCACTTGAGACCGATAGCTATGGCTGTCGGTGGCCCTGCAGCGGGGCCGAGGTGCTAGAACAACATGCTGACTCTCATTAACATCTGACAGACGCGATCCACGATCGGATCCATCCCTGCTTTTCTAAAGCAGCTGTCATCTAGCGCCCTCCAATCGATCCACTTCTGGACTTCGTCCTGTGACGCCTCCTTGTGTCACCGCGCCGGGTCCCTCTCCCCATCCACCCAAGGAGAACCATCATGAGCATTCAACCCCTCGAGGACACCGCGTCCTTGACTGAACCCCAGGAACGTGGGGCCGAATTGATCCGGCTTGTCGGCGATATGAACGCCGACGGTCAATTCGGCCAACGCACCCTGGTCGTGACCCGCGACACCGTCCGTGTGCTGGAAAGTAGCGGTGCCGTCTCGTTTGTCGCCCCCATGACCGACATCTACGACGCTCGAAACGAGCCCCTCGTGGGTGGCGGACGCCTAGAGCTGACGATGAAGAACGGCGACAAAGTGCCGATCTTGAGCTACAGCAACACGGTTGCCGCGCTCTTTAGTGAGGCGGCCCGCGGGATCGAACAACTCGCCCGAGGCGAGGAGTTCTCGATCAATCTCAAGCTGGAGAAGACGCGTTGCCCAAAGTGCAACCGCCTTCTCCCCGAAAAAGATGGCGTCTGCCCGAGCTGCGTGAACCGCGGCAAGACCCTGCTCCGGGTCTCGGGATTCATGTCGCCCTACAAAAAGCAGGCGGTGTGGTTGGCGTGTCTTTCGCTGACCACCACCCTGCTCAACCTCTCGACCCCCTATATCCAGGGCACGATCATCGCCGAAGTACTGGAGAAGCGCACGAACCTCGACGTTCTGGCGCAGATGATCGGGCTCTGGTTGGGGATCGCGATCTGCGCGAGCGCGGTGAATATCACTCGGGACCGCCTTAACGCTTGGCTTGCCGGGCACATTGCGGCCGACCTCCGGGGGACGGTCTACCGATCGATCGAGTTTTTGCAGCTCACCTTTTTTGATAAGAAGCAAGTGGGTGCGATCGCGAGCCGGGTCACGAGCGATACGGACCGGGTTTGGGGCTTCTTGGTCGAGGGTCTGCCCTACTTCTTGTTGAACGGGATGATGCTGGTGGGCGTCGTGACGTTCCTGTTTCTGATTAGCCCGATCATGGCGGCGGCGATCTTGGTCCCGATCCCGATCATGGTGCTGATTGGGATCAAATTCTGGAGGCCAATGAGCCAGATGTGGCACCGAGTCGGGCAGAAGTGGGCCCGATTCCACACCCACCTCAACGAGTCATTGAACGGGATCCGCGTGGTCAAGGCCTTTGCCACGGAGGATGGCGAGTTCAACAAGTTCACCAACCGCAACCGGGAACTCCGGGATGCTGGGGTGAGCGCCGACGCCCGCTGGTTCACGATCTTCGGCGGAATGATCTTCTTCACGACGATCGGGACCTTGATCTGCTGGTCGGTGGGGGGTTACCTGATCGTTCGTGGAGATCTGAAATTCAGTGAGTTCTTCATGATCCAAGTCTACGTGGGTCAGGTCTACGGGCCGCTCCAGTGGTTCGCCGCGATCAACAACTGGTTCACGCGGGCGATGGCCGGCGCGGACCGGATTTTTGAGGTGATCGACATGACCCCTGAGCGCTACGGCAGCAATGGAAAGGTGCAGGAGATCCAGGGCCACGTCGAGTTTGAGGCGGTCCGATTTGGCTATGACAAGTCCAACCCGGTCTTGAAGGACATCACGTTCTCCGCCAAGCCGGGCGAAATGATCGGATTGGTCGGAAAGTCGGGGGCCGGAAAATCGACGACCATCAACCTGATCGCGAGGTTCTATGAACCCGACAGCGGGATGATCAAGATCGATGGGGTGGACTACCGCGACCTTGACCTGCAAGCCCTTCGGCGCCAGATCGGGATCGTTCTGCAAGAGCCGTTCCTGTTCAATGGCACTATCGCCGAGAACATTGCCTATGGCAAACCGGGAGCGAGCTTTGAAGAGGTCATGGAAGCGGCCCGAGCGGCCAATGCCCACAACTTTGTTCTGGCCAAGCCGGACGGATACGACACGATGGTCGGCGAGCGGGGAAGCAAGCTGAGCGGCGGAGAGCGACAGCGCATCTCCATCGCCCGGGCGATCCTGCACAACCCAAAGATCCTGATCCTCGACGAAGCGACCAGCAGCGTGGACGTCGAGACCGAAAAGCAGATCCAAGAGGCCCTGCAACACCTCGTCGCGGGCCGGACGACCTTTGCCATTGCTCACCGACTTTCCACCCTGCGCAACGCCGACCGATTGGTGGTGCTTGAGCGCGGGAAGATCGCCGAGATCGGCAGCCACGAAGAGCTGATGGAAAAGAAGGGCGTCTTCTATGGATTGGTGCAGACCCAGTCGGCGATCCAAGAGATCATCGGGCTGGCCTATGCCGAGGGCGAAGAGGAGGAGGATAGCAAGGATGATTGAGTTGCTTGATCCGACCCGGGATTTAGAGGGATACCTGCGCCTTCGCCACCAGGCTCTTGATCAGACCATGTCGAAGGCCGAATTCTTGGAGGTCGAGGCCCGACGGTCTCCGGATCGCCCGGCCCGGCAGCTCTTGATCCGCGAAGGGGATCGGGTGGTCGCCGCTGGTCAGGGGACGATGCACCACGACTCCCCGACCAAGGTCGTCATGGCCTGGGTCACAGTCGAGGATTCGCACCGACGCCGAGGCCTCGGAAGGGCGATCCTGCAGACGATCGAGGGCTACGCTCGCGAGGTCGGGGGTCGCAAGCTGATGGTGGAGTATCCCGAGGCCGAAGTGGGATCGTCGCGATTTGCCGAGACCATGGGGTTGGCTCCGGAGAACCTCTCGTTTGAATCGAGCCTGGATCTCACGGCGCTCCCCGTCGACTCTGGCGAAAGGGGTCTGGAGATCCTGCGGAATCAAGGGCTTGAGCTCTATGTGATGCGCCCCGCTTCGCCGGAGGAGCCTGACCTCGACCGGCTCTATGGACTCTTCCACGAGGCGCAACTCGATGAACCGATGACGGCGATCTATGGGGTGGACTCCGAGAGCTTGTTCCGCTCGAGGTTCTCGGATTCGGCCTTCCAGCGCGGGGCTGCCTTTATCGCGACTGATGGAGGGCAATTTGCGGCCTACACCCAAATCCTCTGGACCGAGGGTGGCGATCTCTGGAACGAGTTCACCGGAACGGCCCGTGCCTACCGGGGTCGCGGGCTAGCCCATGCGGTCAAGCTCATTGCCACCGACTGGGCCCGGCAACAAGGCGGCACGATCCTCCGAACCTACAACCACTCGGCTAATGCGCCCATGCTTGCGGTGAACCGCAAGCTCGGCTATCAACCCAAACCCGCCTGGGTAACGGCGGCCAAGGAGATTTTGTCATGAGCAAAATGGACCCGAAAGAGATTCAACTGTACTATCACCCCAAGGACCGATTGCGGATGACCTGCGGAGACCGATCCTGGCACACGGTGATTCCGGTATGGGCAAGCCCACTCGGTCATCCGGGCAAGTTCCTGAGCCTGATGGATGCCAAACAGCAGGAGATCACCCTGATCCCTCGCCCCGAAGACCTGCCCCGAGAATCTTGGGAAGCGGCTCAGGAAGAGCTCCACCGCCGGTACTTGACCGGAAAGGCCGAGCGTGTGCTCGACGCAAAAGGGGAGTGGGGGGCAACCTATTGGCGCGTCCTCACCGACCGCGGCGAACGGGAGTTTGTCACTCAGAATCTGCAGGAAAACGCCCAATGGCTCGGCCAAGGCCACATCCTGCTGACCGACGTGGACGGAAACAAGTTCGAGATCAAAGGCCTCGACCTGATGGATGCGACGAGCAAAGAGATCGTCGGGCGCGTGCTCTGAGGTTAGGGGGTAGGGGTTAGGAGTTAGGAGTTAGGAGTTAGGAGTTAGGAGTTAGGAGTTGCAATGCGGTGATTTTCTTGG
>DDSL01000022.1 GCA_002343825.1 Chthonomonas sp. UBA2391 | reverse complement strand
CAATTCAGGGTCATCTCGCCGCGGCCGCATCAGGGTTACCGGCTGGAAGGTCGCTCGGCCCAGTCGACGACTCTTGAGGACCTCGATGGCCCGCTTGGCGTCGCGCTCGTTCGGGACGATCAGGTCATGAACGGCCCCGCCCAGCGCGGTTTCGATCGCCAGAGCCAGATCGGGTTCGGCCTCCAGCGAGAGTCCCACCGCCTGGTAGACGTCCTCCAGCTCGTCGGCATCAACTAAGGCCAAGACAGCCCGGCTTCCCTGGCTGAGTCCTTCGTGGGCTTCTAGGGTCGCCTCCAGACCCTTTCGGCGACCATCGAGCGAACCGCGTTCAATACTCAGTCGGCGGATCTCGTCGTCCAAGGAGCGGAGCTGTTCGCGGGCCTCTTCGACTTCCGTCTGATCCGACTCACTGGCTCCCCGGACCTCGGCGAGCGCTGCTTCGGCCTCTTCCAGCGCGGTCGCCGCCTCGCGCAGGGCCAGTTCCAAGTCGGGTCGAGATTTTTCGATCCCGGCCAATTCGCGTTCGAGTTCACGGCGACGCCGAGAGAAGAGCTCTTTCTCGCTCTCCCATCTCTCTTTGAGCCGCAGCGCCTGCCGGGCTGCGTCGAGCCGTGCCTGATTTTCTTTCAGCGCCCCTTGCAGCTCCAACCGAACGGCGGCCCGCTGGTTCGATTCCTGATCGAGCCCCGATAGGGCCTCGCGCGCCGCCTCCAATTCAGCTCCAGCCGACTCGAGGTCGGCTTGCAGAAGGGCAACCCGCTGGCCCTCGGCATCTTGGTCCAAATGGAGCGAGGATTCCAGTTCATCGAGTCCGCGAAGCTTTTCTTCGGCCAGGGCGATCCCGCTCGCAGCCCGCTCGCGGTCGGCCAAAGAGCGGCGCTGGAGGTCGCGGAGGGCGTCCATCTTGCGCTCCGCGTCGGCGAGTTGCTCCCCAAGCTCTTCGATCTGAGCCTGGACGTTGGTCAGCGCCTGTCCCAACTTGCCACCTTGGGCCGTGCCATTCGCCAATCGGGCTTCAACCTCGCGCAGTTGAACGGTCGCGTCGCGTAGTTCGTGGACCATGAGGGCCGACTCGATCTCGGCCAGCTGGGCCGTGAGCTGCTTGTACTCGCGAGCGATGGCCGCTTCTTCTTCGAGCGGACCGCGCTGGCGTTCGATTTCGCGCAGGATGTCCTCGACCCGTTCCAAGTGCTCCCGGGTCTGTTCCAGCCGACGAAGTGATTCCACCCGCTTGGCTCGGTAGCGCTGCACCCCGGCGGCTTCATCGATCCAAGCCCTGCGCTCCTCAGCGCTGGCCAGCAGGGCCGCGTCGATCTCCTTTTGGCCGACGATTGCGTATCCGGCCTTGCCCAGTCCCGAGTCGGCCAGAAGGTCGTACAGGTCCTTCTGGCGGCAAGACTGCTTGTTGATCGAGTATTCACTCTCGCCGTCGCGGTTGATCCGCCGGGTGATCACGACTTCGGCCGCATCGATCGGCAGCGAGCCGTCTTCGTTATCAAAGTGGAGCGAAACCTCGGCATAACCCAGCGGCTTGCGGTGCTGAGAGCCGCCAAAGATGATGTCCTGCTGGTTGGCCGCGCGCAGGTTCCTCGGCTTGGGTTCGCCCAAGCCCCAGAGAATCGCGTCGACGATGTTGCTCTTGCCGCAACCATTCGGCCCGACCACCGCGATCAGGTCGCCGTCGAGGTCGAACTCGGTCTTTTCCGCAAAGGTCTTAAAGCCAAAGATGCGAACGCGCTTGAGTCTCAGTCCAGGTTCCTCCGAAAGATCTCGGTGAACTCAAGACGTGGAACCTAGCGCTTTGGCCGCGCGAGTTCAAAGATTTCTGGCCCGCCGAGGTCGATGTACTCTTGCCCGCCCATCCGGCCGAGGGGACGGAAGGCGGCGGCCACGATCATTCCGTCGTTCCAAAGGGATTCCTCGACGTGGACATAGACCACCTCGCCGATCACGTAGTTCGTCCCATGCGGCCCGCTTCCGTGGCGGACGACCTGGTGAAGTTTGCATTCAAACGCAACCGGGCTCTCCAAAACTCTCGGCGGGGCGACCACGACGCTGGGGGCAGCGGTGAGTCCGCTGAGTGGCCACTCGTCGACTTCGCTAGGATAGTCGACCCCGGTCTGGTTCATCCCCTCGGCCATCGTCCGCACGAGGATGTTCGCCACGAATTCGCCGGTGGCCTCGGCGTTGCGCAGGCTGTCTTTGTCCTCGCCGTTGCTCCGGTTGGCGGGGCAAAAACAGAGGCTGGCCGGATTCACACCACCAACGATGAAGTAGCTGAAAGGGGCCAGATTTCCCCGTCCCTCGGCGTTGAGGGTGCTGATGAAACCGATCGGACGCGGGGCGATGCTGGCCGACATGAGGTCATACAGAGAGCCGACGGGGACATCTTGCGGGCGAAAGGACACTGAACTCATGCAGGGCACTCTACGTTTTTCGCCGGGATTTATGCGCCCAGCGGAGATGATTCACACAATCTTAACATCGAGGCTTTAGATTAGAGGGTGGTATGGCTGGGAAACGTCTCCGTTCGGCATTCACCTTGATCGAGCTGCTCGTCGTGATCGCGATCATCGCGATCCTGGCCGCCATCCTGTTTCCTGTCTTCGCGCAAGCCAAGAACGCCGCCAAGAAGACGGCGTGCCTCAACAACATGAAGCAGATGGGGACGGCGATGATGCTGTACTTGAACGATAACGACGATCGCATCATGTCAGCCAGTCAGGGAAGCGGAGCCGACTACGTCGACGGCGACTGGGGCAAAGACCTCTGGATGTTCCACATCTCCCCCTATCTGGCCACAAAGGCACCCAACGACATCCAAAAGGGAGCCGGCGGCAACAACGTCTTCACCTGCCCGAGCAATCCGGTTCGGCAGGAACTGGATACGTCGTCGTTGGATGACTTCGGCTACCCGAGCGACTATCCCACGACCGCCTGGGGCTTGCGTCGAGCCCCCGATGGCCTGTATTACTACTACCTGAGCTACTCGATCAACGAGCACTTGACCGATACCCAGTACCCGAACATCGAAGGCCCGGAACTCTCGCGATGGGAGAACCTGTCGAACTCGTTCCTCTTCCTCGAAGGGAGTCGGTCCGAGCTGGAGGGCGATGAACTGGTGTCGGGTTGGTCGAACCCGAAGCCTACGACCTGGCGACAAGGCGCTTGGGTCGGTTACTCGTTCCCGCACAACGGCGGCAGCAACTTCATCTTCCTCGACACGAGTGCTCGTTGGAAAAAGGCCGTATGGCGGGGTGATCTGACCGTGCGAACGAACTGGTCCTACCCACCGGGCCGCGGAAGCGCAGCAAGCGATTGCGGCCCCTGGACGGCACCCGCGAGCGATGACGAGGGTTGTCAATAACCGTGAAAAAAGTGAGTATCGGCGCCGCAGCTGTTCTCGCGGGCATCGCGGGAGTCACCGTGGCCCAGACCGCGAAGCAAGTGATGACCGACGTCAAGCCTGTCTTGACCAGCGATCCGGTACCCCATGATCCGGATGACCCGGCGATTTGGGTGCATCCGACCGATCCGACGCGAAGCGTGGTGGTCGCGACGGACAAGATCGAGAAGGATGGGGGACTCTACGTCTTTGGCCTCGATGGAAAGCTCCGACAGAAGATCACGCCGCTCGACCGACCCAACAACGTCGACATCGAGTACGGGTTCAACCTTCGGGGGAAATCGGTCGACATCGCCGTAGCTACCGAGCGAAAGCGATCGCGTTTGGTCGTGTACGCGATCGATGGCGCGGGGAAACTGACGGACATCACCGGAAAGACCACCGTGTTCCCGGACGCCGCCGGCGAAGCCGCTGCGCCGATGGGAATTGCCCTGTTTCGGCGTCCCCAGGACGGAGAGATCTATGCGATCGTGAGCCGCAAGGAAGGGCCGAGCGGTGCCTACCNNGTGATCGCGATCATCGCGATCCTTGCTGCGATCCTCTTCCCCGTGTTCGCCCAGGCGAAGAAGGCGGCCAAGGCGACCACCTGTAAGAGCAACCTTCGGCAATTCAGCATCGGAATGTTGATGTACGTCGGGGATAACGATGAGAAGTTCCATAAGGGCGCTGGTATGAGGACCTCCGGGGCCCATGGGTTTGGTCCCCACGATGGAATCAACGGCTGGAACTTTTGGCCATTTTTCTACGGCCAGTATCTGAAGAATACGCAGATTTTCATCTGCCCCACGGCACCCCAAACCGACGAGCGGGATGGGGCTCCCGTCGCAAATTTCAAGAGTCGTAACTGGCGTTACAAATACAACTACGGCTACAACTATTCAGGCCTCACGCTCGACCAGAACACCCGAGCGAACAACGAACCTCGGACCACGAGCGAGATCGAAGAAGTCTCCGAAGTCTTCGCGTTCTTCGATTCAGGTGACCCTTCGGTTCGACCGGACCGTGCCGGGGGGGAGCGCAATACTTACTTGGGCCTTTTGGATGGTCTTGACCTCAACATCTCTCCTTTGAGTAACTGCGGACTTAATGACCCGATCAGAAATCCTCGATCCGGCCGCCTTGCCCTGCGCCACGGGAAGCACACCCATATGGTTTATGTGGACGGTCACGTCGGTCGAGTCGGGTGGCAAAAGCTGCTGACTCGTAACGGAGCGAACCAAAAGCCATGGATGTTTGACTATTGGCAGGACTGCGAGAACAGGAGCCCAACGGGAATCTGTCCACCACCCGACGTCACCAGCAGCCGAGCTTGCTTCCGACCTGACCTACTGCCTGACCTGTAAGAAATACGGGAACTCATCGCAGTCTGTTAAGGGCTGGTTAAGGGCTGGTTTTTCATAACCAGCCCTTAACTTTTTAGAGCGAACCTTATTACTTGAGGGATCCTCATCTATCATGAAAAAGCATCTGCTTGTAGCCTTACTCGGCCTCGCCGGGACGGCGTTTTCGAACACCATCTCCGACAATTTCGACACCGTTCCAACTCCGCTCGCCGACGGGCGAGACGGCTGGGCGCATAGCTACGCGTGGGCCAGCGAAGGCTGGGGCGGATGGCCACACAGTGATCCCGCAAGCTGGGTGACCTGGGCCACCGACGGCACCGATAAGTATCTCCAAGCCTACGACGTTGCTGGTGGTCAAGCCGAGTGGTTCGTCGGGCCGCAAAAGTTCGTCGTTAATGGCGGTAACTTCCTGGGCTTGACCAGCGCGACACTCAGCTTCCGCTATCGAGTACTCGATCCAGTGGCCCCCGGCATCACAAGCACCGACTCCGGCGTCCGCATCTACCTCATCAGCGGAACCAGCGCGATCAGCGTGGTCGTGAACCCCACGAACACGATCCCGGACTTTTACACCCGCAACGACTGGGGTAGCTTCACCGCCGACCTTCTCGATGCCGGCAACTTCTCGATCGTGGTCCAATCCGGCTTCACGGCCAAGACCCGGGATGAAATCCTCGCCAGCGTCGAGCGCATCCTGATCGATGGAGAAATCCGAAGTG
Source organism: Chthonomonas sp. UBA2391 (assembly GCA_002343825.1). Lineage (GTDB taxonomy): Bacteria > Armatimonadota > Fimbriimonadia > Fimbriimonadales > Fimbriimonadaceae > UBA2391. The sequence goes on along the minus strand of DDSL01000022.1, from coordinate 51,361 downwards.
GCCGAGAACTCAACGCCATCGACGATATCGTCCTGACCTATAACGATGGAAGCGGAGTCCAAACCGTGACTTCGGACTTCAACGCCGATCCGACCGAAGATCTCCGCGCAGGGTGGAAGCACAACCGCCCAGGAGACGGTTACACGGGCCAAGTTATCGGAGACCCGTTCACCCGGCTGTTCCACGAATATGATCCCTTCCTCGGCGGCTACCTTCGCATGAATGAGTCGGCCCAGGGGTCAGGCGATTTCTTCGTCGCACCTGAGCGCTACGTCGTCAATGGCGGAAACTTTGCCTTGGTGGAAAGTGGATCCATTGGTTTCGAAGTCACCCGTCTGTGGCCCTCCGCCGTCACGGCTGCGAACCGGTCCGGCGTCGCGGTGAGATTGTATAGCGGAACCAACTGGGTCGAGCGGCGCTGGACCGCGACCGATCTAACGAGTTTCTATGATAACGTCCTGACAACCGCAACTCTCTCTGAGAGCATCCCCGCAAGTACTTGGACCGCAGGCCCGACCAACCGACGGGTGAACGTCCAAGAAGTCTTGGCCAACGTCGATAACGTCGTCATCACAGGTGACATCGTCAGCGGACGCGAGGTCAATACTCTCGACAACATCAATCTCACCTGGAACAACTATCCGAACGTGCTCCGAGGCAACATCGTCTTCGGCGGACTGGTCGGAGAAGCGCCGAAGGCCATTCAGGTGGAGTATCGAGAGAATGGGAACGTCGTCCTGAGCACCGCCGCCAAGGTGGACCCGAACGGCGACTACGAAGTTGCCGCTCCCACCGCAGATGGCACCTACGAGATTTCGGTGAAGACGAAGAGCTGGCTGCGCCAGAACAAGTCGATGTCCGTCGTCGGCGGTGAAGCGGCCAATGTCAACTTCTCGCTGATCAACGGAGACGCCGATGGAGACAACGCGATCACCATCTTCGACTACATCATCCTCAGCGAGTTCTTCGACCTCGACAATTCGGCCAGCAACTGGCTGACGATCGGGACCAGCGGCTACGCACCGGATGAGGCCGACTTCGACCGCGACGGCGCCGTCACGATCTTCGACTACATCATCCTGTCCGACAACTTCGACCAATCCGGCGACGAGTAATAGTCACCGACTGAAAACAAAATGGGGCGCGGTCCAAAATCCTGGACCGCGCCCCGTTTGTATTTGGGAACGTGATTTAGTTGACCTGAATCAGCTCGTAGGCTTCGATCACGTCGCCTTCCTTGAAGTCGATCCATCCATCGAATTGGATTCCGCAGTCCTGTCCCGCGATCATCTCGCGGACGTCCTGCTTCACGTTCTTCAGCGAGTCGATCTTTCCTTCCCAGGCGATCTCGCGATCCCGCTTGACGCGGCACATGGCACCCCGGAGAACCTTGCCATCGGTGACGTGGCAACCGGCCACCTTTCCAACCTTGGTGAGGTTGAAGACCACTCGGATCTCGACCGTACCGAGGTATTGCTCTTCGAACTTCGGTGCGAGCATCCCTTTCACGGCGGCCTCGATGTCCTCGATCAACTCATAGATGATGCTATAGGTCCGAATTTCGACCTTGGCCCGCTCGGCTTGAACCTTGGCGTTGGCCTCGGGCTTGGTGTTGAATCCAACCACGATGGCATCGGCCGCGCTGGCCAGCAGGATGTCGCTGTCCGAGATCGGCCCGACCGCGCTGTGGATGACCTTGACGTCAACCTCTTCGTTTTGAACCTTTTCCAACAGCCCGCGAACGGCTTCGACGCTTCCCTGAACGTCGGCCTTTACGACCAGATTCAGGGTCTTGGTTTCGCCCGAATTCAGCTGGGCGCGCAGGTCGCGAAGTGTGATCCGCTTGATCGGACCGGCCAGAGACTTTTCGCGGGCGATCATCGCGCGCTCTTCGGCGATCCCCCGGGCTTCTCGTTCGTCCGAGGCTGGCTCAACCTTGTCCCCGGCCATCGGGACATCGCTGAGTCCCAGAATTTCGACTGGCGTGCTGGGTCCGGCTTCTTTCAATCGCTCGCCCAGGTGGTCGGTCATGGCCCGAATCTTTCCGTAGGTCTGCCCGACTACGATGGCATCCCCGACCTTCAGAGTCCCGTTCTGAACGAGAATCGTGGCGACTGGTCCCCGGCCCTTGTCGACCTTCGCCTCGACCACCACACCCCTCAGTTCTCCCTTTGGGTTGGCCTTGAGTTCCAAGATCCCTGCTTGCAAAAGAATGACTTCGAGCAGATCGGGCACCCCTTCGCCGGTCAGGGCCGACACCTTGGCCACTTCGACATCACCGCCATATGCGACCGGGATGACGTTGTGCTCGGTGAGTTGCTGAAGGACCTTGTCCGGATTCGAACCGGGCTTATCGACCTTATTGACGGCCACGATCATCGGCACTTCGGCGTTCTTGACGTGGCTGATCGCCTCGATCGTCTGCGGCATGATCCCGTCATCGGCTGCGACCACGAGGATCGCGATATCGGTGACCTGGGCTCCACGGGCTCGCATTGCGGTGAAGGCCGCGTGGCCAGGGGTGTCAAGGAAGGAGATCGTCCCTTCGGGTAGCTGAACCTGGTAGGCCCCTATATGCTGTGTGATCCCGCCGGCTTCCTTCGCCGCGACGTTCGCCTTTCGAATGTAGTCGAGCAGCGAGGTCTTTCCGTGGTCGACGTGGCCCAGAATGGTGACGACCGGAGGACGAATCTGGTCGCCTTCGGGGGCTTTTACCACGGCTTTTTTTGCGACCGGGGCGGCAGGTTTGGCTCCCGAACCCCAAGCGATCTTGTAGCCATAAGCTTCCGCGATCTTCTCTGCGATGTCGTCCTTCAGGCTTGTGGTGAGGGTGGCCATCACCTTCATCTTGGTGACCAGCAACTTCTGGATCTCGGGTTGAGCAACGCCCATGGCGGTCGCGAGGTCCCGAGGGGTCACTCCGGATGCCAAACGCAGGGTTTTCTCATCCCCGGCTTCTCCGAGAGCCTCGGTGAGAAGATCCAGAATGTCCTGATCGGCATCAAAGGCTTTCCCGTCGTGGTCCACCCCGAGGTCCTCTAGGACCTGAATAACCTTTGCGGGGGCGACTCCGCGATCCTTGGCGAACGCGGCAATTTGAACTTGCATAGTATTGATACTCACCTCGATGAATTCTCTAAGTAGTGCTGGATAAGGGCGACTTGGGGGGGCGTCACCGGACGACGAAAGACATAGGAGAGCAGCTTGGGGTTCAGAGCCCGCGACCAGCACTCAGGGGAAGAGCAGAACGAAGCCCCGCGGCCCATGGTGGGCTGGGGGGGATCCGCCAGAAGGCCCGAGCGAACTCGCACCAACTCTCGTGAGGGTGCTTTGCGCTTACAGGCGATGCAGGTCCGAATCGGAAAGAGCTTGGCTGAGGACACGCATCACTCCTTGCCCTCTCCGACGGCACTCTTGCGCGCGGCTGCTTCTTCGCTGGCCTGCGACTCACTGCGAATATCGATCTTCCACTCAGTCAATCGAGCGGCGAGGCGGACGTTTTGGCCGCCCTTCCCGATGGCCAGCGAGAGCTGTCCATCGGGGACCACCACAAAGGCGCTCTTCTCCTCGACGTTCAACTTGATATTGTTGACCTTGGCCGGGCTCAGCGCGTTCATGATGTAGGTTCGGGGGTCATCGCTATACGGCACGATGTCCACCTTTTCATCATAAAGCTCATCGACGATCGTTTGCACCCGCGAGCCCCGAGGACCCACACACGCTCCGACGGCGTCGACCCGTTCGTCGGTGCTCATGACAGAGATCTTGCTCCGTTGGCCAGGCTCTCGGGCCACCGACTTGATCACGACCAATCCATCTTGGATTTCGGGGACTTCCAATTCGAAGAGCTTTCGGAGTAGGTTGGGGTGGCTGCGGCTGACGATAACCTTAAGTCCGCGGCGCGAATCGTCGACACGCAGGACGTAGAGGCGCAGTCGGTCGTTGGGCTTGTAGGGCTCGGTCGGGACTTGCTCCCACTTCGGAAGTTCGGCCTCCACTCGGTTCACTTGAACGAGTACGACGCCATCTTCCTTTCTTTGGACCGTTCCACTCACGAGGTCGTTCAACTTCGCGGCAAAGGTATCGTGGATGCGTCGATTCTCAGCTTCCCGTAGCTTTTGGGTCAAAACCTGCTTGGCAGTTTGCGCCGCAATCCTTCCAAATCGGTTCGGATCGACCTTGACTTCGATCATGTCGCCGATCTCGATCTCAGGATTTCGTTTGCGCGCTTCGGTGAGGCTGATCTGAAGACTTGAGTCCATCACCTCGCCGACGACTTCCTTTTGGAGGGTCGCCTCCCATCCCTTTTTGGCATCCAGATTGACGCTGACTTCGCCGCTGGTACCAACATACTTCTTGTAGGCGATGGCGAGGGCCTCTTCCAGTTCTCGGACCAGCTCCTCTACAGGGATATCGCGCTCTTGAGCGATCTGATTCAGCTGCTGCAAAATGTCCATCGTGCCTTCCTCCTTGATCCTACAGGGCGAGGGGTATAAAAAAAAGACGGCCCGAGCCGCCTTGTCCTTAGGCCTCGCTGTATGTCTAGTGGAAGTATAGCATAACTGCCGGAGGGCCGGCCACAAACAGAGGCCCCGGCACGATGACCGGGGCTTGTTCTCTCTCTCGGTTGTGGTGTGGTTGAAAGGCGATTCGAAAACTTAGCCTCGGCCACCGCCGCCGGGTCGCTTGTTGCCACCCTCTTTCTTGCGTTTCTCGGCCATCTCTTTCCGCATCTTCTGAAGCTGTTCCCACTGTGCCGGGGTCAGGATCTTCTTGAGACCGTCTTGGTGGGCCTTCATCACGCCCTGCATGGCTTCTCGTCGCTGACCTTCGGGCTTGCTTTGAAGTCCCTTCAGGGCTTCGGCCGTCTTTGCGTTCAAGGCCTTGACTGCCGACTTTTGGGCGTCGGTCAGGTTCAGCTTGGCCAGCATCTCTTCCTGAGCCTTCATCATGCCGCCACCCCGCTGGCCACCTTGGCCGGCTCGCGGTCCGCCATTTCGGGGTCCGGGATCTTGGGCGAGAGCCGGGGCCACGAGCCCAGCGGCCAGAACGATCATCACCAACAGGTTCACTACTTTCTTCATCTTGGCATTACCTCAGATTAGGTTCAAAGTTCCAAGACGCTAAGAATGCCGCGTTGTTCACTGAGATTCGAAGGTTCCTGACAAAAACGCTTCAGCCCGGGCCTTTTCGACCAACTCCTCGATGGCATCCCGCCGCGCCTTTCGGAACTCTTCGGGGGCCCCGAAGAACGTCAGCCGCCCCGCTTCGAGGAACGCCACCCGATCCGCGACCCTCATCACACTGGTCAGATCATGGCTGACCACCACGCTGGTCACTCCGAGTTCTCGGCGGGTATCGACAATGAGCTGGTCAATAGAATAGGCCGTCACCGGGTCGAGACCGCTCGTCGGCTCGTCGTAGAGCACGATATCGGGGGTCATCGCCAGCGCCCGCGCCAACCCTACCCGCTTGCGCATCCCGCCGCTGAGTTCACTGGGCAGCTTCTTCTCCGCCCCTTCGAGGTGAACTAGGCGCAGAAGCCGCTCGGTAGTCTCGCGAATCTGGGCCGAGGTCGATCCTCGTTTGCGGCGAAGCCCAAAAGCGATGTTTTCCTCGACGTTCAGATAGTCGAACAGAGCCGCATATTGGAAGACGAATCCGAGCCGTTCGCGGGCTCGCTCGGGCTCCTTGCGAACATCGACACCGCCCACCTCGACCAATCCCTCACTGGGGCTCAACAACCCGCTGAGACATCGGAGCAGGGTGGTCTTTCCTCCCCCGCTGGCCCCCATGACGACCAAAATCTGGCCTTCTTCAACCGTAAAGCTGACGTCCTCCAGCACCCGACGACCCTCAAACTCGTGGCTCAGGCCCTCAACTCGGATCGCAACCACCGGAGATTCCGCGGTCATGCCAAACTCGGCCCGGCTTTGGCCCGGGCCAAACTCGCCCGCTCGATCGCGGCCGGATCCACCGCTCGCTCGAAGGACCGGAACCCGGCTAGTCGGAAGCCGTGCTTTTCGGCCAAGCGTTGAGTCTCGACGACCTGATCAACGCTGACATCCTTACCCAAAGTGAAGCTCTCGGCCCGATCGTCCAGGGCCAGCATCATCGTCTCGCTCATGCAAGCATAGGCCGTCTTGGGTGGAAATCCGAAGTGAATCCCGAAGTCAACATTTCCCGGCACCGCCACCACTCCGCCCTCGATCACGAGGACATCCGGCCGCTCTTTGGCCACCCGTACGCTGACATCTCGCGGACGAGCGACATCACAGACGATGGCTCCGGGGCGCAGATGCTCGGGCATGATCACGTCCACATCGCTGCTGGTTACGGTGATCACCACGTCGGCCTGGAGAAGATCGGTCACCTGAGTCGTGGCCGTGGCCCGGGGAATCTCGGCCGCGAGTTGCTCGGTCCGGGCTTGGTCACGCCCGACGACGATGGTCCGGGCAAAGTCGGGGGCCAAAACGCGGGCGCAGGTCTTGCCGATGCTTCCCGTGGCTCCGACGACGGCCAAAACAGCTTGGCCCCTTGGGACTCCCACCAAGTCGCAGGCCTGCAAAGTGCCTTCAATGGCCGTCGCAACCGTATAGCTATTACCCGTGGTGACTGGGATGGGGCTTCGCTGGGCGATCGTGATCCCACCATCGCCTACCACACTGGTAAAGGCCCCGAGTCCAATGAGCTTCGCGCCTTCCTTAGCGGCCAGTTCGCAACACTGGACGATCCGTTCATAGACGGCCTCGAGCGGCATTTTCTCCGTCATCATGGCCGGGGTAAGCGGACATCCAACAAAGAGGCCCTCGGTCTTCGCCCCAGTGATCGACTCCACCCCGGTCACTCGGCTGACGACCATCGGCTTCTTATGCCGCAAAAAGGCCTCGATCCAAGAGTCGGGAAAATACTTGGCGATGGGGTACTTCCGCGCCGCGTCCTTGGGCGTGATAGGATGAACGACAAAAGCGAATCGGGTCAAGGCGACAATCTACTCCGTCTAACCCCCGCAAGATACCCGGCCGCGGGACCCCCAGATGCAAAAGAACCCCCCGAAGCCAGACGGCCTCAGGGGGTTCAGGGGAAAGGGCATCAGTTGAAGAAGCCGACCGAACGGGCCAAGCGAGCGTCATCCCCGCCGCCACCCAGCTCATCCAGATCCTTCAGGTTGAACTCCTTGTTCTCCGCATCTTCGACCGAAACCTTAAGACACAGTGAGCGAAGTTCGTTCACTAGGATCTTAAACGATTCGGGGATGCCAGGTTCGGCAATGTTCTCACCCTTCACGATCGCTTCGTAGGCCTTCACCCGTCCCATCACGTCGTCGGACTTAATGGTCAAGAGTTCTTGCAAGGTATAGGCCGCGCCGTAGGCCTCAAGGGCCCAGACTTCCATTTCACCGAAGCGCTGACCACCGAACTGCGCCTTACCACCCAGCGGCTGCTGCGTGACAAGTGAGTATGGGCCAATCGAGCGAGCGTGAATCTTTTCGTCGGCAAGGTGCTCAAGCTTGAGGATGTACATCACCCCGACCGTGATCGGGTTGGGCAGCACGTCCCCGGTGAGACCATCGCGAACGATGGACTTACACGACTTCGGATCCAGTCCAGCCCGGGTGAAGACGTTCTCTTGGATACGATCCAGGATTCCGGCGTACACCTCGTCGCTGGCTTGATAAACCGGCTCCTCGTCTTCAAACTCCACTGGCTCGAAGCTTTCGAAGTCCAGATTCAGAAGCTCTTCGGTGCTCTTGACCGGTGGGCCAGCCACGATCCGGCTGACTTCTTCGAGCCGGATTTGACCGAGGGTTCGGAGCTTCGCCTCGACCTTGGCCATCATGCCTTCGATCAGGTCATCCTTTTCGAAGCTGACTTCGAGGTCAAGCTCCGAGCGGACAAAGTTCTCCAGAGACTTGCGTCGGAAGTGAGCCGCCAAAGCATCCACCTCGGCAAGGATCTCCTTCTCACTGGCCCCTTCGAAGGCCGGGCACTCGTACCGAAGTCCGAGATTACGTCCAACGTAGCCGAGGTGAGTTTCGAGGATCTGCCCGATGTTCATCCGGCTGGGAACCCCGAGCGGGTTGAGAACGACGTCGACCGGGGTCCCGTCCATCAACATCGGCATGTCTTCAACCGGCATGACCCGGCTAATGACACCCTTGTTTCCGTGGCGTCCGGCCATCTTGTCTCCGACCATCAGCTTACGCTTTTGGGCGATGTAGACCTGAACGGTCATGTTGGTCCCGGCCGGGAGTTCGTCTCCGGGGATCTGAACCAGCATGCGCTCTTCATCGAGGAACTCGTCGGTGTAGAGGTTCTCGCGCTTCTTGCTCTCGTTATAGATCTTGCCGCTGATTGGTTCCTTGTACTTATAGCGGCTATAGACCTTGACGTCGACGACGGTTCCCTTTTCGCCGTGCGGCAGTCGGAGCGAAACGTCGCGGGTCTCTTCGGCTTTCTTTCCGAAGATCGCGATGATCAGTCGCTCTTCCGCGGTCATTTCGGTCTGACCCTTCGGGGCAACCTTTCCGACCAAGATGTCCTCCGGTCGAACCTCGGCTCCCACGCGGATGATCCCGTTTTCATCGAGATCCTTCAGAGCGTCTTCGCCGACGTTCGGGATGTCCCGGGTGATTTCTTCGGGTCCGAGCTTGGTGTCGACCGCCTCGATCTCGTGGCGCTCGATGTGGATCGACGTATACACATCGTCCTTCACCAAACGCTCGCTGATCAAAATGGCGTCTTCGTAGTTGTAACCGCCCCAGGGCATAAAGGCCACCAGAACGTTCTTGCCGAGCGCCAAACGGGCGTTATCGCAGGTCGGGCCATCGGCCAGGGGATCGCCTTGCAGAACCCGTTGACCCGGCCAGACCACCGGCCGGTGGGTGAAACAGGTCGACTTGTTGCTCTGCACCAGGTGCATGAGGTCGTAGCGATCGAGTTCGCCGGTGTCCGTTCGGACAGTCAGCTCAAGACTCGTCACCTTTTCGACCACCCCACTTCGGCGGGCAACGATTCCAGCGCCCGAGTCTACGGCCGCAGTTCGTTCGTATCCCGTACCGACGATCGGCGCATCGCTGCGCAGACAGGGCACGCCCTGCCGTTGCATGTTCGCACCCATCAGAGCGCGGTTTGCGTCGTCGTTTTCTAGGAACGGGATCAGAGCGGTCGCAACCGAGATGATTTGGACCGGCGAAACGTCGACCAACTCGACTCTTTCTCGCGGGACGATCGGGTAGCTTGCGCCTCCGAATTCCTTGTCACCACCCGGACAGCGCACCTGGACCTTTTCACTGGCAATCAGCCCAGTCTCGTCGGTGGCAATGTCGGCCGGAGCAATCCGATAGGTGTAGTCCTCTTGGGCCGTCAGGTAGATGATCTCTTCGGTGATGTAACCATCGACGACCTTGCGGTACGGCGTCATGATGAAGCCGAACTCATCGACCCGGGCGTGGGTGGTGAGCTGGCTGATCAGACCGATGTTCGGACCTTCTGGGGTCTCGATCGGGCAGATCCGGCCGTAGTGCGATCGGTGGACGTCGCGGACTTCCAGCTTGGCGCTGGTTCGTTGTAGACCACCAGGTCCAAGGCTCGAAAGACGTCGCTTGTTGGTCAGCTCGCTCAGGGGGTTCGTTTGATCCATGAACGTACTGAGCTGGTTGCTGCTAAAGAAGCTCTTGATGCTGGCGCTCACCGGCTTGACGCTGAGGATGATGCCCGGCAAGAGGTTGTCTTGGTCGGCGCTGGTCATCCGTTCCCGGGCGACCTTTTCCATCCGGACAAAGCCGAGTCTCAGCTGGCTCTGCAAGAGTTCGCCGACGCTTCGGACCCGCTTGTTGCGGAGGTCGTCGATGTCGTCCCGCTCGGCGTCCTTGGCCAGGTAGGGCTCCATCGCGACCATCATCGCTGCGAGGTCCTCACTGGTGAGGTTCCGCACGTCTTGGGGAACCTCGATCTTCAGTCGCTTGTTCAAGAACCGGCGACCAACCTTTCCGAGGTCGTAGCGCTTGGCTTCGAAGAACTGGTTGTAGATCAGCTGCTTGGCCGCATCTTCGGTAGCCGCTTCACCCGGTCGCAGACGCTTGAAGATATCGAGCATCGCCTCCCGCATGGTCGTCGTCTTGTCGACTTCCAACGTGGAGTTCACCAATTGAGGCACCTGGAGCAGGTCAAGGGTCTCGAATTCCATCGACTCGATTTTGCGAGCCGTGTCCTTGTCGATCAGTTGCAGGCGGCCGATGATGACCTTGTCCCCTTCCTTGATATCCGCGAGCGGGCGCATTCCGGCCAGTTGCTCGTGGTTCGGCTTTTCCAGGGTGACTTCGGTGCCAAAGGCGAAGAGAATTTCTTCATTGGTCCCGAGCGGAGTTTCGCTCAGAACTTCCTGATCCATCACCGATTCGGGCAGGGTCTTGAAGACGCTTCGGGTCAGGATGGTTCCCCGCTCGACCAGAACTTCGCCGGTCTCCGGATCGACGATCGGATCCGCCAGCTTCTTGCGCAAGGAATCCTTGACCAAGCGCCGGTTGCGGATCCGTCCGCGGAGTCGCTCGGGGTTGCTGCTGTCGAAGAAGGCATGGAGCGCCTTAATCAGCTGGGTCAGCGGGAGCTTTTTGGTCTGGCTAATCTGGGTGTGGACGACCTGGTTCGAGTCCGATTCGAACTCCAGCCAGGGCCCTTCGGTCGGAATCACCCGAGCCGAGACCACCACCTGCATCGCCGAGTCCACCCCTTCTTCGAAGTAGAGGCCCGGAGATCGGCTCAGCTGCGAGACGATGACGCGCTCGCGGCCGTTAATGATGAAGGTTCCCTTGTCGGTCATCAAGGGCAGGTCGCCGAGGTAAACCTCAGTCTCCATTTCTTCCCGATCTTTGCCGCCAAATCGCACCGTCGCCTTGATCGGGGCCTCAAAGGTCATATCCCGGTCGCGGCACTCTTGGAGCGAGTACTTCGGTTCGCCCAAGTTGAAGTTGACGAACTCGATGTAGTTGGTTTGGGTGAAATCCCAAATGGGGCTAAAGGTCTTGAAGAGTTCCGGAAGACCTTCTTCCAGGAACCATTTGTAGCTGTTAAGTTGCAGTTCGATGAGGTTGGGGACTTCGAGGTAGCGGCCAATCCGCTTCGAAGTCGGCTGAATAACCTTCATTCAGGCCTCCGGGGGAAGTTACGCAGGGACAAGTAGCGCAAACTAGCAATATACCCGAAGCGGCCCCGCCCGCGTCAACGTCCGACAAGCCCCGCATAATAGAGAGATGCCCTACCAGGCCCCGCGTGGGACTCACGACATCCTCCCCAGCGAGATCTATCGCTGGCAAGCGGCCGAACAAGCCTTCTTGCGCCTTGTCACGCAATACGGCTACCGCGAAATCCGGACCCCCATCTTTGAGGACACCGAGCTCTTTGTGCGCACAAGCGGGGATACCAGCGAGGTTGTCACCAAGCAGATGTATAGCTTCAAGGATAAGGGCGATCGTGACCTCACCCTGAAGCCCGAAGGCACCGCCCCAGTAATGCGCGCCTACTTGGAACACCGTCTCGCCGGAGATGGCCAGCCCGTCCGACTCTGCTATGTCGCAACCCCGGTTTTCCGATACGAACGACCCCAAAAGGGTCGGTACCGACAGCACCACCAACTCGGATGCGAGCTCATCGGAGTGGCGAGCCCAGAGGCCGATGCCGAGATCATCGAAATCGCTGTCCGCACCTACCAAGCTCTAGGTATTGGCTCACTCCAAGTCAAGCTCAACTCGATCGGACGCGCCGCTACGCGAGAGGCCTACCGCGAGGCCCTGCTCGCTCATGCCCAACCGGTTCTGAAGGACATGGACCCCGAAGACCGAGCCCGCGCTGAACGGAATCCCCTCCGGATGCTCGATAGCAAGGACCCGGTCATGATCGAGGCTCTGCAGAAAGCCCCCAAGGTCCTGGATTATCTGGAGCCCGAATCGAAATCGACTTTTGACTCCCTCTGTTCGATCCTCGCCGAGGCCGAAATCCCCTTCGTAATCTCGCCGGAGATCGTTCGGGGCTTGGACTATTACACCGATACGGTTTTCGAGGTCCACTCCACGGCTCTCGGTGCCCAGACGGCTTTGTGTGGCGGCGGTCGCTATGATGGGCTTTTGAAAGCTCTCGGAGGCCCGCCAACCCCCAGCGTCGGCTTTGGGATGGGCTTGGAAAGGGCGCTCCTAGTGCAAGAAAGTCAGGGAGCCTTACCAACCGAACCCCAAGTCGCGGCCTTCTTGATTGCCGCCGATGAAGCCGGCCGAGCGCGGCTGAGGAGTCTCGCCGCCGAACTTCGCACTACCGGACTTGCGGCTACATACGATATGGATGGTCGCAGTCTCAAGGCCCAGATCAAACTTGCGGATCGCATTGGAGCTCAGTATGCGGTGATTCTGGGAGAAACGGAGATCGCCGAGCAGACCGCCACGGTCAAGGAACTTTTATCTGGAAACCAAACGGTTATCCCCCAGTCCCAACTTGCCCAGTATCTCGCCAAGGAGGACTCTTGAAGAGCCTAGGATTTGCTCTGGTCGGTGCCGCGACGCTGGGCTGGGCTCAAACCCCGGACTTCAGCCTCCGTATCGACCTCCGGCTCCACTACACCACCGAGTCGGGGGGTGGAGCCAAGCTGCGATGGTATGACCCCATGGGCCGCCATAGCGTCGTCGGCTTCGGATTGAACCTAGAGCCAGGCTATTACCTTTTGGTCACCGAACGACTTCAGAAGGTTTCCGGAGATATTGACCGCGAACAGATCGACGAGGCTTACGTCGAAGACCCGGGGCGCTGGAGGCTGGGTCGGCAGTACCTTCCATTCGGAGACCGAACCATTCTCCGGGAGGCGGCTCTTGCGGCGAGGTTTGATCAAGACTTCACTCGCAACCGCATCCCAGTCACCGTCGCAGCTTTCGATAACGGAAAGAACCTTCTGCGCGGAATTCTAGTCAGGGTGGGGTCCCCCGATGTCGGCCTCAGCGCCGTCGTTGGCGAGCACCTCGGGGCCGCCTCCACCAGCTTGGGTCCCTTCCGATCTCCCGAATCCTCGCCCGGCCCCGGTCGCGGGTACCGAGTTGCGGGCGGGGCGCACATCAGCCGCCCATGGGGACCGGCTCGCGTGACCGGCGAGTACGTCGGTTTTCGCCGGCCTCACGACTTGGCCCAAGACCGGAGCGAAGACTTAACCGACCTTCGATTTACCTACACCNNCTCCCGACGGTTTGGCCCAGACCACCATCGGCTGGGCGAGGGTCTGGCGAGAGCGAAACGACTTCTACCGGGTCGAAGGCCAGCTTAAACTCACCAAAAATCTGGACCTAAGGTCCTTCGTTCGGTTCAATCGTGGCGAGTGGAAGGACTTTTCTATCGGGATTCGCGTTAGAATCTAGAGCAACCGTGAGTACCGCCCGTCGAGCCTACGATCTTCTCCGCTCCTATGTCAACCACGAACTCGACCGAGTTCGGGATCTGGATGCGGCCGCACGGCGCGAACTCGATGATGCGCTCGGTGGACCCCGCAAGACCCCGCCCCCAATCCCCGGCGCCCCGACTGAGCCATCGACCTCGCCCAACGGAGATCAGCAAGCTCCCAAGGAGCAGCAGATCGAGCTGGCGCGACGGATTCTGGGAGTCGGCGAGACCGCGCCGTTTGACGAAATCCGCAAGGCATTTGAAAGGCTCAACAAGCGCAGCGACCCCAACCGCTTCCCCACCGGGTCGCAGGAACGTAAGGAAGCCGAAGAGCTCAACCGCCGGGTCAACATCGCCTATCGGCTTCTGACCGAGCAGATCAGTACCACCGAGAAGCGGTTTCGGTCACTCGAGATCGACTAGTTGCGCAAGAAAGGCATCCGGGCCCGCAACTCGTCGCCGACCTGTTGAAGGTCGCTCGCCAACTCCTCGGCGATGCCGTCCTGCAACTTTGGGGTCCCGGCTCTGATCTGGGACTGCCACTCCCGATGAAAGCGCCCACTTCGAACGTCGGACAACAAGTCTTGCATACCCCCCCGAAGCAAAGTTGTATCGAGTCTGGATTGCGCCACCAACGCCCCATAGCCCGCGGTGTCGCTGATCCCCGCCAGCATCCCCCCGATCCCATTCCGCTGAATCATTCCGGCCAGCATGGCGACCTGGTGGACGCACTCAAAGTAAGCCACCTCGGGCTGGTATCCGGCCTTCACCAAGGTCTCGTAACCCGCCCGAATAAAGGTCATCAACCCTCCCACCAGGACGGCTTGCTCACCGAAGAGATCGGTTTCTGTTTCTTCCTGGAAGGTCGATTCGATAATCGCTGCCCGTCCGCAGCCGATTGCTGCGGCGTAACTCGTCACCCGGTTCCAGGCGGTGCCGGTCGCGTCTTGGGCTACTGCCACCAGGCAAGGCATCCCCATCCCGCGGGCGTAAAGGTCGCGCAAGGAGACCCCCGGTCCGCTGGGCGCAACCAGCCCCACATCCACTCCGGTGGGCAACGGGACCGTGCCGAAGTGGACATGGTAGCCGTGGCAGAAAAGGAGCGCGGCTCCAGGCTGAAGATGCGGCTCGATGGATTCTCGGTAGGCTTGGGGGATCGCCTTATCCGGTGCGCAGACCATGACCAGACTCGCGCCCGCCACGGCCTCCTCGGTGGTGAGAACCTCAAATCCAGATTCGAGAGCCGCCGGACGTCGCCGTGCGCCTTCGGGCAACCCAACCTTCACCGAGGCTCCGCTATCGCGCAGGTTCAGGGCATGGGCGTGGCCTTGATTTCCGAAACCGATGACTGAAACCCGCTCGGTGAGGATGGAGTCTCCAATCTCTTCAGGCTCGAAGAACCTAGCCACGCCGGCGTCCTGGCTTGGGCCGCGGAGCCGGAACCGAATCGACCAACCCCACGAGTTGCTTTAGCTTAGAGATCTCTTCTTGGGTCAACATCCGTGCCTCGCCGGTCCGCATCCCGCGCCCGGTCACCGGGCCGATCTTGATCCGGCGCAAGACCTTGACGGGGTGCCCGACCGCCTCGCACATTCGCCGAATTTGCCGGTTCCGGCCCTCGTGGATGGTCATTCGGAAGGATGTGGCCTCGGGCGAGCGGTGCGAAAGCGAGACCTTGGCCGGCGCCGTCCGCTTGCCTTCGATGAAGATCCCGGTCTCCAGTTTGTGGATGTCTTCATCTTCCAGAAGACCGAGCACCGTCACCTGATAGACCTTGTCCACGTTGTATCGGGGGTGGGCCAAGCGGGCGGCCAGCTCGCCATCGTTGGTACAGATGAGCAGACCTTCCGTGTCTTGGTCCAGTCTTCCCACCGGCTTGATCGCGATCCCCAGGTCGGGCAGGTACCGCACGATGGTGGGGCGGCGCTGAGGGTCATAGAGAGTCGTCACCACGCCGGTCGGCTTGTTGAGCAAGACGTAGGCCATCGGTTGAGGGCGAATCGGATTGCCATCGACCACGACCTCGTCGCTGTCGTCCACCTTGACCCCCATGGTGGTGACGATCTCGCCGTTGACCGTCACCCGGCCCTGTTGAATCAGCTCTTCAGCCTTTCGGCGACTGGTGACCCCGGCGCGGGCGATGTACTTGTGCAGACGTTCTCGATCTTCCATGAGGACCCGATCTACGGATACTACCGAACAAGCCCACAAACGTGGCGACGAGGAGCACACCGATGCCCCCGTAGCCCAACCATCCAAGCCGAGCCGCCTTGACTTCGGGCAGGTTCACGACTGGGCGCGCCCCCGCCACTTTCGACCGAATCTCGTACCGAAGATTTTCCCCACCGGCAAACCCGATGACAAGCTCTCCCAGCCGGTCTGCCGGGCCAAACGTCTCGGGTACCGACCACGTGGTTCGGACGCTTTCGATAGACTCACCGGGTCGGACCAGGACACTAGACGGCAAGTCGGCATCGAGAAGGCCACCCAACGGCCATCTCAGACCCGGGACCTTCGCCTCGGCCCAATCCCCGATCAGCGGCTGGGCAACGTAGTGAGCGTGGGTCCAGCCAGCGAGGATTTGGGTATCGCGCTTCCAATCGGGACTCTTGAGGATGACCGTGATCACCTCTCGCCCCTCGGACACACTGAGGCCGACAAAGCACCGTCCGGCGGGAACCGTATAGCCAGTCTTAACGCCCTGATTCGTCGGATCCTTGCCGAGGAGCGAGTTGCGATTCCTCAAGAAAGCGTCGGCCGGACCCGGGCCACGCTGTAGGGTGGCTGAGGTCATCCGGACAACCTCCCGAAACTCTTCATGCTCCAGCGCCTCTTGGGTCATGAGGGCAAGGTCGCGGGCGCTGCTCACGTGGTCAGGATCGTGTAGGCCGTTCGGGGTCACGAAGTGGGTGGCCGAGCATCCAAGCTCTCGGGCCCGACGGTTCATTAACTCGGCAAACGCAGCCTGCGACCCGGCCACATGCACCGCGATGGCATAGCAGGCGTCGTTAGCACTTCGGAGCATGATCGCCTTGAGGAGATCGGCGGCCGTGAGCCGCTCGCCTGGCTTGAGGTGAATGCTCGATTCTCCGATCGTGTTGATCTCGGGGGGCGCGGTGATGATGTCCCCCGGATCGGTGTTTTCGATCAGGAGTAAGGCGGTCAGAATTTTGGTCGTGCTCGCCGGAAACCGGGGTTCTTGGCCTGCTTGTTCCCAAAGGATCCGTCCGCTGGCCGCATCCATGATCAGGGCGGACTGGCCCTGAACCCGGGGTTCAGGCATCTTTCGAAATTCGGCCTCCGTCGGCAGCGGTGGGTTTTGTGGCTTGGGCGCCACGGGCCGGGCCACCCCAGAGGTCGCCGCCGCCACCCAACACAGAGTCCAACCAACCCGCATGGATTTCATGACGTGAAAACTGCCCGACAAGACTCAGTAGGTTGGCATCGCCGGATCGACTTCCTTGCTCCAAGCGAGAGTCCCACCGACCATGTTATCCACGTTCGAAAATCCTTGGGCCTGTAGGTATCCCACGACTTGGGCGCTCCGCCCTCCCGAGCGGCAATAGATCACCACCTCGCGGTCTCGGGGGATTTCATCGATTCTCGTGGGGACCTCGCCCATCGGGATGTGGAGGTCGTAATCCAACTTGCAAATCTGGAGTTCGTCCAACTCGCGCACGTCCACCAAAAAGAGCTCAGCGCGCCGCGACTGGACCTCAGAGACAGAAATCTCGGCTTCGGTCATGTGCGGAACGTTACCGCAAAGCCCGAAGCCGAGATCGATTCCGGTTAGTGGAGAACGGCCGCTTCGTTGGCGAGGTACTGCGTCAACTGTTCGAGGTGATACATATCGTGACTCACCACGAGTTCGGCGTAGGTGATGATATCGATGTCGTCTCCGCTCGGGGCGATGAAGTGCCGGTGGAGTTGCTCATCGGTCAGATCCCGCAGGAATCCCAAAGTCATCTCGCGTCGAGATTCGAGGACTTCGGCCTCGTGGTAGACGTCCTTGTCCGCGTAGTGGTGCTCGACGATCCGCTCATCGTGGGCAAACGGCTCAGCCTTGTAGCCTTCTGTCGCCAAGGCCTTTCGCATCCGGCCTAAGTGGACTTCTTCCACATCGGCCAAGTGGGCGATGATCTCGCGGGCAGTGTATCGGTTGGCGTCTAGCCTTTCGTCAAGTCGATCGGTCGGAAAAACACGAAGGAGCCGGGCAATTGCCTTCGGCCCCGCTTCCAGTGAGTGGAATACGTATCGCTTCATCGCATCCTTAGGATAACACGATTCGCATTCTCTATGGAGAAATCGGACCCGCAATTTCCTTCCGCTTCGGCGCGTAACCAAGAAAGATGGTGACGGTTCCCAAGGCTTTTCATGGCGGCGCTTCTTTTGAAGCCATTGGCGTGGATCTTCGAGACCTTTCGGGACGCAGCGAAATTGTCGACGCCGACGTCCTCGATGCCTGGTACCCACCGGCCCCCGGGGTGGTTGCCTCGATTGGCGAACATTTGCCTTGGCTGATCAAGACGAGCCCTCCGACGCACGGCGACGGCCTTCGGCGTGCCATTGCCGAGTTCCGAGGGATTGATCCCAGTAGGGTCTTGATCGGCGGTGGAACTTCTTCGCTGATGTTCCTCGCCTTGCCGCGGCTGATCAAGCCCGGGGACACGGTAACGATCTTGGACCCGATGTATGGGGAATATGCCCACCTAGCCGAGCACGTGATTGGAGCCAACCTGCGCCGAGCCGAACTCCGGTTTGAATCCGATTTCTTGCCCGATTTGGCGGATCTGGCGCGGACAGCCCAGGGCTCCCGGCTCGTCATTCTCGTCAACCCCAACAGCCCTACCGGCCGAGTCGTGGCCCCCGAATTCATCCGCGACCTCTTGGCCCAGCTCGATTCCAACACGAAGCTTTGGGTGGATGAGACCTACATCGATTTTGCCGGCCCCGGGATGAGTGCCGAAGGTATCGAAGACCCCAGATTGATCATCAGCAAGTCGATGAGCAAGTACTACGCTCTGAGCGGACTCAGAGTCGGGTATCTGGTAGGGGACCCCGACTGGATTCGCTCGATGGAGCTCTTCTCCCCGCCGTGGTCGGTCGGCCTAATCGGTCAGCTCGCCGGGATCGAGGCCCTCTCCGACGCGAACTACTACACTGGCATGGCCCAAGAGACACATCGGCTCCGGGAAGCGTTCCGGGCCGCGGTCTCAGCGATTCCCGGCTTTCGCGCTTTGCCGGCCGAGGCGAATTACTTCATGATTGAGCTCGCCAGCTCGGACGCCCAAGCTCAAGTTAAGCGCCTGAGGGCCCACGGGGTCTATCTGAGGAATTGCGATTCCCTTTCCCCCCGGTTCAACGGCCGTTACCTCCGCACAGCCGTCAAATCTGGACCAGAAAACGAGCGCATTCTGGCCGCCATGCGCCAACTCAGCTAGTCGCGGACGGGTAACTTCCGCCCCGGTAATGATTGGAAGATGGGCATACGTCTTCACTGACGTCGAAGGGAGTACCCAACTCTGGCGGGATCATGAGGAAACCATGCGAGCAGACATGGCCCTCATGGATCGCTTGGTTGATGAGTCCTTATCAACCGTGAACGGGACCCGCCACCGGAGTCGAGGAGAAGGCGATTCTCACTTTATCACCGTCCCTTCCGCCCAGCTGGCAGCCGAATTTTTGCGAGATTGGCTTCCAAAACTCCGGGCTCAAAAATGGGAAACTCCAGCTGAATTAAGGGTCCGCGCGGCGATCCACCTGGGTGAAAGCGAACTCCGCGAAAGCGACTTTTATGGGAACGAGGTGAACTTCACCGCCCGACTCCGGGGTCTTGCCTGGGGCTGGCAGGTGCTCGTCTCGGAGGCCGCGAGCCAGGAAATTCGCTCCGACTGGCTCCACGATCTGGGTGTTCATCGGGTCAAAGATGCAGAGGGGCTCATTCCGGTCCACCAGCTAGCCTTGCCCGGACTACCCGAGTCATTCCCTCCTCTGAGGGGCATCGAACTCCCGCCGAATAACCTTCCCGCTTTTGGGACTACGTTTGTCGGGCGAGGCCCGCAAGTTACAGCGCTGGTTCAAGCTCAGTCTTCTCACCGGTGCACCACGCTTGTTGGCGCGGGCGGGACTGGCAAAACTCGGCTCGCCGTTGAGTTTGCCCACCGGCGGATGGCGAGCTTCCCATCCGGAGCGTGGTTTATTGATCTGAGTCATCTCTCTTCAGAGCAGGATCTTGAGCCTCAGATCCGCCGCACTCTCGAACTGCCCGAACACCCCACAGTAACCTGGATCGAACAGCTCCGCGACCGAACCGCTGGGAAGCCCATCCTCCTGGTCTTCGATAACTGCGAGCATCTCATCGATTCCGCGGCGAACACCGTTGACGCCTTACTTTTTGGATGCCCCGACGCCAAAGTCGTCTGTACCTCACGCGCCCCCTTAGAACTCTCACTTGAAAAGGTCATTTATCTGGATCCTCTCGAGGTCGAGGGTGAGGACTCCGCTGCCGTCCGTCTCTTTCGCGCCCGGGCCGAGCTGGTCGGGTACATGTTTCGGCCCGGAGACTCGCAAGCAATCGGGCAAATCTGCCGGGGGCTTGATGGTCTTCCCCTTGCCCTCGAAATCGCGGCCGCCCGGTTGAGCACTTCCGATCTTGCTGACCTTGAACTAAGCCTAGCCGACGTTCCGGACCTTCTATCCTCGGGCCGACGAACCTCGATCCAGCGCCAAAGGAACCTAGAAAGTCTCATCCGGTGGAGCTACGATCTCTGCGACCCCCTCGACCAAGAGGTCTGGAAAACGCTTTCCCTGTTTCCCGGTCCCGTCCTTCTGGAAGCAGCCGAGGCGGCTCTTCCTCACCGTGTCGGCATCGACCGAAGCCTGGAATCGCTCCACCAAAACTCTCTCTTGAGCTGGGACGGAGAGTCCGTCCGGTTCCTCAAACCGCTGCGCGATTTCGCCCTCCAACTCCTGGGAGAATCTCCGTCCAACCGACAGTCGGCCGAGCATCAATTGTTGGGTTGGACGGTTGAGTTCGCCGAGGATCAAGAAGCGCTCTTCCTCGGAGGAGATCAATCCCGTCTTCTCAAAACTTTGGATCAGCAGTACGAGAACCTGCGAGAAGGCATCCGCCTCGGGATTAGGCTAGAAGAGCCTGAACTCGCCGCGAGACTCGGGATCGCTCTCTCACGCTTCTGGCGGACCCGAGGCCTCTGGAGCATTGCCGAAGACATCCTCACTCAGCTTGTCGAGGGTGTTCCCCGCGAATCGGTGCTCAGCGCAAAGCTGCTCTCCTCTTTAGGTATTTTTGCTTGGAAAAGAGGTGATCTGGATCTTGCTCGAGTTCGGCTAGAGACCGCCAGCACACCGACCTCAAGAGAAGCCGATTCTCGCACCTGGGCTGCGATCCAGAGCAATCTTGGCTTGGTGTTGAGCGAACTTGGTCTGCTCCCAGAGAGCCAAAAAGCCCACGAGGCGGCACTCGAGGTCCGCCGGGCAGCTGGCCACGAACAAGACCTGATGTCCTCGCTGAACAATCTCGGACTGCTCCACTGGCACCAAGACCGTCTTGATTCGGCCCGAACCCTTTTTCTGGAGTGTCTTGTTCTCCGCAGCCGATTCCGTGACCTCCTCGGAACCGCCACCACCCTCAACAATCTCGGCCTCGTCGAGACCGATCTCGACTTGCTGACCGAGGCAGAGGCGAATCTCAGCCGAGCTCACGCGATTTTCTGCGAACTTCAAGATCCCAGCGGTGAAGCCCAGACACTCTTCGCCTTGGCCGACGTGACCTACAAGAGATCCCAATTCGATCAAGCCCGGGACAAATATCTCGATTGCCAACGCCGGTTTCGGGAGATCGGCGATCGTTGGGGCCTCGTTTCCTGCGACCTCTCCGTGGCGGACATCGACCTCATCCAGGAGAAATGGGACCCCGCCATTGAGGGTTATAGGTCGGCCCTACTCCACGTCGAGTATATCAACCAGCCAACCCACGCTCTCCATGCCGTGATCGGCTTCGCTGCTATTGCCCACGCCCAGGGAGACTCGATCCGGGCGAACCAACTTTCAGCCCTCGCACGGGGCTTGCGGCACCATGTCCACGAGAAGCCGAGCTGGCACTGCCCCACTTCCCTGGCGGACCTCCCGCCGGGAGAAACGAAGGTAGCCGACGTCCAAGAAGCAATCCGGCTTGCTCTTGGTACCTAGGCTTCGGCCAGAGCCTCTTCGGGTGGGGATTCCTTGATGAGCAACCCGCCCACGACCAGGGTGAGGAGCGCGATCGCCATCGGGTAGAGCACCCCCGCGTAGGGGTTCCCCGTTTTTGCCACAAGATAGGTCCCAACAAACGGAGTGAGCCCACCGAAAACACCATTACCCAGGTGGTAGGGCAAAGACATGGAGGTGTAGCGAATTTGGACTGGGAAGAGCTCCACCAGAAACGCCGCGATCGGTCCATAAATCATCGCCACAAAGACCACTTGAATGAAGATCAAGAAGACCAGCGCCTTCGGGTCGGCAGCAAAAAGCTGGGTCCCCGGATTGGCGGGATCATAGCCCCCCGCCGCCATCATCGCGCGATAGATCGGCCAGTAGCACAGCAAACCGCAGACCAGCCCGCCCATCATCAATGGCTTGCGGCCGATCCGGTCGCTGAGGTGGCCAAACAAGATAAAGAGCGGGGTCGCGAGCAGGAGAGCAATCCCCAAGATCCAACTCGCCGTGAACAGATCCAGCTTGAGGGTCTTTATCATGAAGGAGTGGGCATAGAACTGGCCCGTGTACCAAATGACCCCCTGACCGGCTGTGGCGCCAAAGAGCGCAATCAAGACCAACCGCCGATTCGCGGGGTTCATAAAGCTCTCGCTCAAAGGGTTCACGGCCGCTTTTCCGCCCGACTTCATCCGCAAGAAGAGGGGAGATTCGCTCAGCTTCGACCGAATCAGCACCGCGAACACGACCAGAATGGCTGAAAGCAGGAACGGAATACGCCAACCCCATTCTTCAAACGCCTCCTTGCCGAGCGCTCCCTGGACGCCCAAGATCACGGCCAGCGCCATCAGCAAGCCCAGCGTGGCAGTCGTCTGGATGAAACTGGTGAAGAAACCTCGACGGCCAACCGGGGAATGCTCGGCAACATACGTCGCGGCTCCGCCATATTCACCACCCATCGCGAGACCCTGGAGCAAACGGAGGAAGACCAACAAAATCGGCGCCAAGACTCCGATCTGGGTGTAATCGGGAATCAATCCGACCGCCACCGTGGCCACCCCCATGATCAAAAGGGTCACCATAAAGGCATGCTTGCGCCCAACCAAATCTCCGACTCGGCCGAACACCAAGGCTCCAAACGGGCGGACAATGAAGCCAGCGGCAAAGGTCGCTAGGGTGTTCAAGTAGCCCGCCATCTCGTTCCCTTGCGGGAAGAAGTGCTGGGCGATCACTGTCGACATGACCCCAAAGAGGTAGAAGTCATACCATTCGATCAGCGTGCCCGCCGAACTGGCGGTGATCACCCGACGGAGCTCGGCCGGCGAAGTCTCGGACATGGGGCGCATTTTGCGCGGAAATTGCCAATCCTTGCAACTGAGAACAACCAGAAGGGATCAATGCGATGCTTTTTGTATCGTTTTCGAATTGCCAACTCTGCCATGCGATACAATCGCATCAACGAGGAGCGTGCATTCAATTCTTTTACGTATAAGTTTTTGATAAAAAACTTAATCTATACAAAACACACCCCACGCTCTACGGGAAATTTCTTCAAATTGTTCGAATTTTCTATGCCAGACCATTGGTTCTTTGGTGAACGTTTCGTATAATGAGAATAGTCTTGACACTTGACCCGGCGAAAGGAACCTCCGAAGGCCGTGTCGAAACGTAAAGACAACCCAGCCCGATGACGGGTCTGGATAATGAAAGCAATCATTCGACGAGGAAGTGATCAAAGATGAAAAACAACCGAGCCTTCACGCTCATTGAACTGCTAGTCGTCATCGCCATCATCGCGATCCTTGCAGCTATCCTATTCCCGGTCTTCGCTCAAGCCAAGACGGCGGCCAAAAAGGCCACCGCCATCGCCCACACCAAGCAACTCGTGATCGGAGTTCAGATGTACATGAACGACAGCAACGATGTCTTCCCGATGGGTTCGGGAGCCTGCTGGTGGGTACCCCTGGATGGCGGATGGACGCTGGATACCCAACCCTACATCAAGAATCTTGAGATCCTGCGGGATAGCATGGACCCCAAGAGCAAAGCCACTTGGCCCGCATGGCTGCAAACGCACCCGAACGGGATCAACATCTCCTTTGCCACCAACGGATATCTCGCCAACGTTACTGGAGAAGGCTGGGTACTCCGCGGCGTGATGGGGATGGAGCAAACTCGCACCCAGACCTGTTCCGACGGAGGAAGCGTCACCGGTTGGATGAACCGAGGCGTGACCTCCAACAGCGCCGTCACCAACCCGTCCAGCACGATCGCCTTTGCCCAGCGGCACGGTAGCCAGATCACCTTTGGCAGTGGACTGATCATCACCAACAACATTGATTGGGACCGACTCGGTTGGCCCCAGGCGATTCCGGATGGGTCTCGATCGGGCAACCCTTATCGGGTCGGCATCAACGGGCGGACTTTCGTCATCAATACCAACAATCGTGTCGGTTCGGTCACGGCTCCGTTTGGCGGAATCGCGGTCTTCGGGATGGCCGACGGTTCGGCCAAGGCCATGGACCCGATCAAGTCCAACCCGCACTTGACTCAACAACCCGAAAACAACATGTGGGATGCCTATCGATGAGAAAGTGGTTCTCCCTCACGCTCCTCGTCTCGCTCTTGATCCTCGCAGTCGGCTGTGGAGGGGATAAGCCCGAGGTAAGCAAAGAAGAACAGGCAACCTTCCAAAATCCGGTGAAAGAGAGGCCAGCTGGGGCCAGCATGGGTGGTGCACCACAAACCCCACCGCCAGCGGGTGAAGGAAAGTAACGAGAACTTTCCCTCCCTACTAACCCAGGGAGCCTCGACACGGGGCTACGGGCAACCGTAGCCCCTTTTTCTTTTTCCGAATCAACGCCAATCGAAGGCAACCGAGAGCAGTTCGGGATCACCCTCCAGGAGTCGGCGATAGACGCCCGGAGCCTCCTCGACGGGAAAGACAGTTGGCGCGATCCCCTCTGTCGCAACTCTTTCCTTACCCACCCAATCCATCACCGCTCGCAGATCTTCGTTCGTTCGGTGTCGAGGCAGGTGGATCCGGGCTTCAAAGCTGAAGGCCTCTTGGTACGGGAGGGCAAAATCTCCTGGGTAACTGGCTTGGATCACGATCTGCCGGGCGCCAGGGGCGGGGACCGCATCCCAACCCACCGGCCGCAGCCATTCCAGGGCCCACCGAGGTCCGGCTGGGTTGCCAGTCGCCTCAACCACAATCTCAAAATCGGGATCCGGGTCGATCTGGGTAGAGATTCCGTCCCGTTCCAAGGCCGACCGACGCCTAGGGTCGAGGTCACATCCGGTCACTTGCGCCCCGGCCGCCGCAAAGAGCCGGGCGCTCCACTGGCCGATTGGGCCGAGCCCAATCACCGCGACCCGTTGGCCCTCGACATTGCCACACGCCAGAACTCCCCGCCGAGCGATCGCCCCAAGATGGCAGATCCCGATCCGGTCAAGAGCCACAGAGCCAGTCGACACCGCGTCCTTTTCGGTCACCAAGGCCAAGCCCGATTGCCCTCCCCAGAGCCGGGGACGATCCGAAGCAACGGTTCCTCCATGGGTGACGCGTGTGCCGATGGGGGTGTGACAATCAGGGCCTACCGCCACGACCTCGCCGGTCGCGATATAGCCAGGGATAAACCCCCAATTCGTCAGGCCGGGCTGGTCGCCGCGCAGGCAACGCATCTCGGTCCCGGCGCTGATCTGGGAGAGCTCGGTTCGGACCAAGAGCTGACCCGGGCCCGGTGCCGGAATCTCGACGGGAAGCACCTCGACTTGCTTAGGCCCTAGAAAGACAATCGCGCGGCTCTGCGGCATCCTTCGGAGTCTACAATGGTTTCTGTGCTCAGCCTACGCCCTTTCGAGCTCGGTGACGAAGTTCATGCCGTGGCCATTGTCGCCGCCGTTTATCACGAATACGGCTTTACTTGGGACGCGGATGAGTATCACGCCGATCTCTATGACCTAGCCGCCCACTTCTCCGCGCCGCATGGCTTTTGGCTGGCCGAGTACGAGGGCCGCCCCATCGGAACGGGGGCGCTACACGTCTTTCCCGAAGCGATCCCTGGATCAGGAGAGCTCACGAGCATCGACGATTATCCGCGGATCGTCGGCTGTGATTGCTCGCTCGAACGGCTATACGTGCACCCGGATGCCCGACGGCTGGGGGCGGGGCTTGCGCTCTTTCGGCATATCATCGCCGAGGCCCATGCCCGCGGCTGTCGACAGATGGAGATATGGTCGGATAAGCGGTTCGCTCAAGCCCACCAGCTCTATCAGAAGCTCGGAGCCGAGGTCGTGGGGGACAGAATCTGCCGCGACCCCGACCAAAGCCCCGAGTTCGGACTCCGCCTGAAGCTACGTTAGCGTGCGGAGCGGGTGTGGGGCGATAGGGAAGCAGTTGGGTAGGTTTCTAGAGGCTAAGGAGATGTTCATGGAGGTTAACCGGAGCCCCTAATCCCTAATCCCTAATCCCTAATCCCTAACCCCTAACCCCTAACTCTTGGCCAATACCGTCTCGCTGCGGAACATCCGCACGCTCAGCCAGAGGGCGAACCCGGCAAGAGCCAAGTTCCAGGCGATCGTCAGCACTGTTCCGACGGGGTTGAAGTTCCCCAGCATCGTCTCCCGAAGCGAGACCGCGCCGTTCAAGACCGGAGCGAACGAAACCCAGAAGGACTTGCTGATCCCGGTGAGGCCCAAGAGCTGGCTAAACGCGGCCGGAATGATGACCACGACGTTCATCAGACCAAGCAGGGTCTGCGCCTCCCGCATGTTCTTCGCCTGAATACTCGCCCAGAGCTGGATGGAGGCAAAGAAAGCCGCCATGCTGAGTACGACCAAAACCAAGGAAATCAAGGTCACCGGGGTGATTCCCAGCGAATCGGGGAACATCACCTTTTTCGTCATTGGATTCGTAAGCCCGAGGATCAGGAGGGCCCCAATGCTCACCAAGGCCGTCGCCAGAGAGAACGAGAGCAGCGAGAAGAATTTGCCCAAGGCAATCTGGATCCTCTCGACTGGGGAGATCAAAAGCGTCTCAAGCGTCCCCCTTTCCTTTTCCCCTGCGACGAGGTCGCTGGCGATGCTGAGACCGCCACTAAAGACGAAGAGGATCAGCATGTAGGGCAGGAGGCTCACCAAGATCGAGTCCCCAGCGCCCTTGGTTTTGGCTTGGTCTTCGGGCGTAATCTTCACCGGCTCGGCCGTCTCGGGGGGCAGGTTCACCGATTTCAAAGCCACGTTCAGAGCAGCTTGGTTAGAGGCTTGCGCCCATGTCTCAACCTTGCGGAGAGCAAGCGAACTGGTATTCGAGTCGGAATTGAAGTAGGCCTTGATCGTGACCTGCTTGGCCGTGGCCGGGTCTAGCTCGGGCAATTCCAACAGCACTTTGGCCTTCCCTTCTTCAAGTGCCTTCTTCCCTTCATCCAGGCTCGCGACCACCGTCACGTCATTTTTCGGCACAGCCTTCAAAGAGGCCACCAGCGGCTCCAGGCTCTGGCTCCGGGTGACGTAGATCGCCGTGTTCTTCTCGTTCCCCAGCGTGTTGCCGATGAAGGCAAAGAGCTGGGTCATCATGTACATCACGAAGATCGGGAGCACAAACGAGGACATCAGGATGCGGCGATCGCGCAGCATCTCCCGCATCTCCTTCAGATAAACAAGCTTGAGTGGACTCATAACACGACCTCTCGTTGGTAGCCGACGTGGTGGAGAAAGGCCTTTTCAAAACTCTCCGAGTTGGCCTGACTCTTAAGCTCTTCAATCGTTCCTTCGGCGCAGATCTTGCCCCCGTGGATGATGGCAACGCGGTCGCACAGCCGCTCGGCCTCGGGCATGATGTGGGTGCTGAAGACCACGGCCTTGCCCGCCTTCCGGGTCTCTTCGATGAACTCCAACACGGTTTGGCTGGTCACGACGTCGAGTCCGGCCGTGGGTTCATCAAAGAAGAGTACGGGAGGATCGTGGAGAATCGTGCGGGCGATGCTGACTCTCTGCTTTTGGCCGGTGGAGAGCTTGTCGCACAGTCGATCTTTAAACTCGTGGAGGGCCAGCTTTTCGATGACGTAATCCAGCCTTTCGTTGAGCTTGGCCCCGCTCAGGCCATAAAGGGATCCAAAGTAGCGAAGAACTTCGAGGCCGCTTGCCCGGCCATAAAGGGCCGTGCTCGTACTCAGAAAACCGATATTCGCCCTGGCCTTTGCCCCGTCGGTCACGACATCGTGACCACACACACGGGCTCGGCCCGCAGTCGGCTGCAAAATCGTGCTGAGCATCCGGAGCGTCGTGGTTTTTCCCGCTCCATTCACCCCTAAAAGGCCAAAGATTTCGCCCTCATTCACCCGGAACGTGACGCCATCGACCGCAACAACGCGATTCTTCTTCTGGTCGACAAAGACCTTTCCCAATCCCTCGGTCTCAATCATGCTTTTCATTTCTCACCGCCAACACTTGCTTCGCTCCAGGGCACTGTTCGAGCCGCGAGCGCTCGCAGCCGACCAGGATGCCCGCTCCCAGTTCGGGTACCGCCCGAACAATCGATACTCCTGCCTCTCGGCAGAACGTTTCAGCCTGGGGCCAAAGTCCCGGCTCGGTTCGCAGGAACCAAAAATCTTGTCCGTGCTCACCAGCTCCGACCTCACCCGAGCGCAGGGGCAGGTCTCGGTGTTCCCCTCGCAGTAGGCAGACCAGATCGGCCACGACTCCGGCCGCGGTCGGATGGGCCCCTGCTCCTCGGCCAGTGATCGTCAACCGACCGGCGTTTTTCGCCACAAAGCTCACCCCATTCTCAGTTCCTTCCAGAGCCGCGAGCGGATGATCCAAGGGGATCAAGGTCGGCTCAACCCGGGCCGGCGGCCACTGGGCCAGCAGCTTGATCCGATAGCCAAGGGCCCGGGCCGCTTCGAGGTCTTCGAGTTGGATACTGCGGATCCCATTGCATTGCCACGCACCGGAAGCACAATCCCCCGCAAGGCGCGAAAGAATCCTGAGCTTATAGGCCGCATCCCACCCGTCCACGTCGCTCGTGGGGTCCGCTTCGGCATAGCCCAAACGCTGGGCGTCGGCCAAAATCTCGTCGAATCCCAGACCTTCTCGCTCCATTCGGGTCAGGATGTAATTGGTCGTCCCGTTCATGACCCCCAAAATGGACTCCACCGAATCGGTGGCGAGAGCCTCCCGGAGCGTCTGGATCACTGGCACACCGGCACAGACAGCGGCCTCGAAGCGGACTTTGCCTCCCAGGGACATCAGTTCCTCCCATCGCTTGGCCAGCAGCTCTTTGTTGGCAGTGACGACCGGCTTGCCAGCTCGGATCGCGGCTTCGAGCCAACTCCAAGTCGGTTCCACTCCGCCCGTCACCTCGATCACGGCCGCAAGCGAAGGGTCCGTGCAGATCGAGAGGCAGTCGTCGGAGAAGAGTTCCTGAGGAGCCGAACGGGGACGGCCAAGATCCCGGACCCCTATACGAGCGATCTCGACGCGGTCGCCGCAGATCTCTGCGATTCGGTCGGCCTCGTGGTTCAGGATGTCCCAGACCCCACCGCCGACGCAGCCGAACCCCAAGAGCCCGATTCGATGCACCATCAGCCGATGAAGAGGATAGGATCGTCCAGGTTGAGCAATTGTCCCGATTCGGCGACGACCTTACTCACCGTTCCCGACATCGGCGAGGGGATTTCGTTGAAAACCTTCATCGCCTCGATCAAGCCAATGACGTCGCCTGCGTTCACAAACTGGCCTTCGGTGACGAATGGAGCCGAACCCGGGCTCGGCGCATTGTAAAAGATTCCCGTCATCGGGCTCTTGACCGGGGTCCCCTTGGTGGCCGCCGGACCTTCGGTTGCCTTAGGCCGACTCGCGCGCTTGGGCGCTTCGGCAGTCTCCTCGGCAAGGGCTCCCGCACTCACAAGAACCGGTCCCTCTTGGGGAACCTTTCGGGAAAACTCGACCATCCAGCCATCACCGTTGTGGCGTGCTTCTTCCAGCCCGAACTCTTCCATGAGCTGGGCTAACTCGGTGATTTGATCCTTGATTTCCGACACGGTCCGATGATTATAGGCGCTTTAGGGCTTCGGCAACTTCGGCCGCGTGGCCGTCTACCTTGACTTTCCGCCAAATTTTGCGGACGATGCCCCCGCGATCAACCAAGAACGTCGTTCGCTCGACGCCCATGTACTTCTTGCCGTACATCGACTTCTCCACCCAGACCCCGACCGCGTTGCAGAGCGTCGTTTCGGTATCTGCAAGGAGCGTAAAGTTCAGGGAGTACTTCTCAACAAACTTCTTGTGCGACTTCACCGAATCGGGGGAGACGCCCACGACGCGGGCCCCGCTGAACTCGGGTAGAGAATCGCGGAACCCGCACGCTTGGGCCGTGCATCCGCTGGTGTCGTCCTTCGGATAGAAGTAAAGGATCGATGGCTCGCCGCGCAGAGATTCGAGGGTTTGAGTCTCGCCGTTTTGGTCGAGCAATTCAAAGTCGGGAAAAGCGCTGCCCTCTTGAAGCTGGGTCGGCTCGGTGACGCTGGACATATCCACAAATACGCAAAGTTGCCTTCACGATGCGCCAAGTGCAGAGGCCGCATTCATCAAGAGGGCTTGCATCAGGTCCACCCGCAGCACGATCCCCAGTAAGACATCCTCCTCGACGATGGGGAGCAAAGTGATATCCCGCTCCATCATGAGGCGGAGGGCAGAGGCGACGTCGAGCGTCGGTGTGGCGACGATCGGGCCCTGAGTGGCATGGACGAGAGCCGGTTCCGCGGACCGATCCTCAATCGGACGTCCGTCGCGGAGTGCCCGGACCAGATCTCCCTCGGTGATCACCCCGATCGGCTTCTGCGCGGGGTCCACCACCACCAGTCCAGGGAACTGATAGATGTCCATCTTGTCAACCGCGTCCCGAAAAGTGCTCGATTCGGTGAGGGTCGGAATGTGGGCGTGGAGGATCTCGCGCAAGATCATGGACCCAAAAGGCTACCGCAGCGGCCGCCAACCCTGGGGAACCTTTCGGATTCCACCGACTTCTACATTACACACATGGCATTTCCATCCAGTCCGATCAAGCGACTCCCCTTGCATAAGCTCAAGTGCTGTCCGCTCTGCCAGAGCGTCAATGCCGTGAGCCACACGGAGTGCTTTGTTTGCGGATGGTCCGGGGCCTTTGACCACGATGAAGCCACGATCCGCGAAGGGCTTCGCCAGCTCGTTTTGCAGTGCCCAGAACTCCACTCGGTCCTGGAGAAAAAAGTCTTCGAACGCCAGACGATCCTCGAACGGATGCTCGCATTTTTGCGGGGTTCACGCCGTGGCGGGGTCGATTACCGAGCCTAAGCTCAAAAGCCCTCGGCTCGAGGCGAGACGCTCATAAGGTGACCGTTCCCACCCTCCGGGCTACCGATTGCCTAGCATCGCAGCAAGGCGCTGACCTTGAGCCTGGGAAAGCGAGATCGCTTGTTCCATTGCCAAGAACCGGGCCCGCAGCCGCTGTTCCTTGCTGGTGATCAGGGCCTCGAGACTCTCGACCTGGTCATCGATATCTTCCATCTGCCGAGCGAGCCCTGCCTCAACACTTGAGACTAGCCCGGTATTCAGCGCCGTGTAGCTATCGAGCCGCTCGCTGAAGAGGGCCGCCACACCCTTGCTCAGCGAAACCGTTCCGACATTGCCAAGAGTCGATCCGGCGTACTGAATCTGGAGTCCAGCAGTCCGAGGGTTGGTCACGAGATCGTCTTTCCCAGTGAGGAACTGCCCGCTTCCGGTGGCGGGTTCGCCGTTGATCGTTCCTGCGAGATCGACCCCATTCACCACCGTGCTCTGGCCCGTGGTGCCGATGCCCGTCGTGCCGGCTCCGGCCGCAAGATCGCTCTCAACGGTGAAGACCCCTGGGGTTCCAAACCGAGTGCTCGTGAACTGCAACGTGTTGCCCGATTTGCTCGCGACCACGTAATCCTTCAGCTGGGCATTTGAGTTGATTCGTTCGATGACCTGATCGATTGACTGACCGGCGAAGACCTGGAGAGTCACGCCGGTGGTTCCAAACGGACCACCTTTGAACGTTAAGGTCTCGTTCTGAGCCAATACGCCACTCATCGCCTGGTTGGCGGTCGCCACGGTCTTGGTCGCGAGCTGAGTGATATTGATCGCATACGATCCCGTTCCCGACGCCACCGTTTTGCTGGTGCTACTGACAAAGGTCACGTCGGCTCCGGTGACAGAGCCGATGGATCGGAAAGCACGCGAAAAGGCAGCCGGATCGGAATTCAGCCGGGTGGTCAGGATATTGTCGTCAACCTTCAGCTTCCCTTGGTCATCGAACGTGATCCCCATTGTGGCTAGATTGCCAAACCCACCGGGGTTGCCGGGAATATCTCGGAAGACTTCAGTCGAGAGCTCGGCCATCACCTGGCTGACCGTGGCATCACCAAAGAGCGGACCACTCGCAAAGCTCTTGGAATCAAACTTACTGTTGTCTTTGACCCACAAGATCAAGTCGTTGTAGGCATTCACAAAGGTCGAAACCTGCTGCTTGATTCCAGAGGTATCTCGTGACAGCGTCAAAGTGGACTCTTCGGGAGTGGAGCTATTGGCCTTGAGCAAGGTCAGGGTCGCCCCAGGAATCGCGGTCGTGACGGCGTTGCTGCTTGCAGAGAGGCCGACTCCGTCCAGGCTGAATTCGGCATTTCGGGCGCCGACAATTTCGCTGGTTCGCTTGAGGATGCCCAGATCGGTGAAGAAATTCCCTTCCCCGCCGAACGTCGGAGTTCCCGAGGCGCCCACAACCTGGAGGCGGTGCACGGTTCGTCCGTTCTCCTGGCTGTTCACCACCGTGGCGGTGATCCCCGCGATTCCGTTGAGCTTGGTTGCCAGCGTCGTGAGGTCATCGCTGGTGGGGTCCACGCTGATCGTTGTGCCGTTCACGGTGACGTTTGTCGGTCCGGTGATGCCGAAGCCAGCAAACGTGTTGAGCTTGGCGGTGGCAGAGATCGCGCCGTAGCTCACAGCCCCGTTGGCCACCGATTGGCGAACCGAGGTCTGGGTAAAGCCTAAGGTCGAGAGGACAGATCCGCTCACATCTTCAAGCTGCAGGTTCTTCAGCGTCCCACTTTCGCGGCTGGTCAGGGTGAGCAGGGCGTTGCCCTCACCCCCATTTAGAACTGACGCGATGGCGGTCTCACCCGCGGCAGAGTTGATCTTGCTCGCGATCTGAGACAAATTATCCGAGGAAAGGACTTCGACCGTCTTTCCGTTGATCTTAAACGTGCCCGTCAGCCCCATCGCTGTCGTCAGGCTTGCCTGAGAAGTGCTACTGAGCTTCTGCGCGCTCGCAAGCTGATAAACCTTGAGGTTGTAGCTCCCCTCGGCCGCCGTGCTCGATCCAGTGAGCGTGGCGACATCGGACTTGGAACTCGAACCCGACACACTGGTGAAGGCCGACGCATTGTTGAGGGCGCCGGCGGCACTCCGGATGTTCCCAAGGCGGGCCTTGAAATCGCCCATCAACGACTGGCGTTGTTGCAACTGCGACTTGCGCCGGTCGAGCCTTTGCACAGGAAGCCGCTCCAGTTCAATCAAGCGAGCGACGATCGACTGAGTGTCGATGCCGCTTCCGATTCCACTAAAGGAAATACCTGCACTGTTTCCAAGACTCATCCGTGTGTCTCCTGAATTCTCTTGTTCCACATACCAAGCCAATCGGCCCGTGGCCTAGGACACTAGGCGAACAGGCCGAGGAGCTCAGCGACTTCTTCGAGCTTAACCTTGGTCTGGCTCAGGATCTCTTCCAGATCCTTTTCCGACAACCGAAGCCACTTGAAGACTTCTGCGTCGATGCTGCAACCCTCGGTCGTAAAGGACTGATCAAGGCAGAGCAATCGTGCTAAACGGTCTGCGGCATGAACGACAAACAAGGTCGGAATTGGATCCGCTGCAAACGGGCCCTCGTGGCGCCCCACGAGCAGGGCCAAATCGTGCGGCAACTTCCAGGCTGCGCACAGTTGCTGGCCAATCTCCGCGTGATTCGCCCCAAAGGTCTTGTCCTCTAAGCTAGAGAGAATCGCCTGGCCATCGGTGTAGGACTTAAAGAGAGCGCCATACGGCCGATTAAACTGAGAAGCGAGGAAGAGCGCCCCAATATTGCTCAGCAATCCCGAACTGAAGACAAAGTCTTGGTCCTTTGGATCAAGTCGCTTGGCCCGACCTAGCAACTGAGCGGCGGTGGCCGTGGCAAAAGCGTGCTTCCAGAGTGCGAACTGGATCTGCTTGGACTCCGGTGTCTTTGCCTCGAACAACTTAGCACTACTCAAGCTCAGGACCAGATTACGGACCTGATCAAACCCCAGGATGATGATCGCCTGGCTGATGCTGGAGACCTGCCCACTCAGTCCGAAATAGGGCGTGTTCACCACACGCAAGACTTTGGTGCTAATAGCCTGATCGGATGAAATGACTTTGTCGATTTCACCCGCCGAGGAGTTCGCACTATTGGTGAGTTGAATAATCTTCGAAACCGCCATTGGGAGCGGAGGAAGATCCTTCATCGCCCGCTCAATGGTTACCATTGACCCTTTCTTTACCGCTTCACCCATTGTTCTATGCCACCAAACTGTTTACATCCATGATCAGGGCAACATTACCATCGCCCAAAATCGTCGCTCCGCTCACGCCTTTCACGTCTCCGCAATACCGGTTGAGCGACTTGATGACGACTTCTTGTTCTCCGACAAGAGAGTCGACCACAAGACCCACCCGTTGCTCGGCCAGACCGACGATCACCACGTATAGATCATCTTCGGTTGATTCTTTTTGCTTCTTCCCGGTACTAAAGGCGGCTTTGACGCGAATCAGCGGAGTCGTCATCCCCCGGATCACGATCACCTCTTGCTTCTTCACGGTCTGAATCGTGCTCGAATTCACGAGCAACGTCTCGATCACGCTTCCAAGCGGAACCACGTACACGACGCCCTCGACCTTGACGAGCAAACCACGGATGATCGCCAGGGTCAGCGGAAGCCGAAGACTGAACTTCGTCCCCTTCCCTTTTTCCGTGTCGAGGTCAATGATGCCCCCGAGTTTCTGCAAGTTCGAGCGGACGATGTCCATCCCCACTCCGCGTCCACTCACCTCGCTCACTTCGGCGGCCGTGCTAAAGCCACTGGAGAAGATGAAGTTCAGGGTCTCTTTGTCTGTAAGGCGTTCGGCTTGCTCCGCCGTCACTAGGCCGCGCTCGATCGCCTTGCGTCGGATGCGGTCGGCATCGATCCCCCGGCCATCGTCGGTGATCTCGATGACGATGTGATTCTCTTGGTGCTTGGCGATCAGGTTGATCGTTCCCTGCGCGGGCTTTCCGGCCTCGGTTCGTTCCGACGGAAGTTCGAGCCCGTGATCCAGGCTGTTCCGCAGAATGTGGAGCAGCGGATCGCTGATGACTTCGATGACGCTCCGGTCGAGTTCGGTTTCGCCACCGAACATTTCGAACTTGACGTCTTTGCCCAGCTTCTGAGCCAGATCTCGTACGACCCTCGGGAAGCGGTTGAACACCGTTTCGATCGGCATCATCCGGGCCTTCATGATCTGGTCCTGAAGATCACTTGTGATGCGGGCAATGTGGCTCACCGTCTCGCCGAGCGCGTCGATCGTGGCGTCCTCGTATCGAGCCGAGAGGTCGTGTCCGATTTGGGCGATTCGGGTTCGGTCGATGACCAGTTCGCCCACCAAGTTCATCAAGTTGTCTAGGCGCGAAACATCCACCCGGACGGTCTGCCCGGCATCCTGCTTCTTGCTGGGATCCTGCTTAGCCGCCGTCGGAGCTTGGGCCGCGGCAGGGGCTGCAGTTGCAGCGGGACTGCTCTCGGCGACCGGAGCCACCACTGGCTCGGTCGATGAGTCCTCGCCGGAGTTCGACTCCTGTTCAGCCGAATTCACTTCCGGTCCATCCTGCGACTCCCACTCGGTAATCGTAAAGGAGCGCAACTCGCTGACTCCCTTGAACGCCACTTCGAGAGCCGGGATTGTCGTCTTTGTCTGGAAGAACAACGTGAAGCTGTGGTCAAACTCCTCTTCTTCCAGGGCCTCGCGGTTGGGGACCGTCACCAGCAGCTCACCCTGTTCTTCGATGAGGCTACAGACCATGAAGGCCCGGACGAACTTCATCGCACATTCGGGATCAAGGTTGAAGGTCCCCACGTAAACGGGGGATTGACTCTTGGCCGCGCCAAGCGCCGCCTGCTCCGAATCCGAAAGCTGCACGACCGGGACCTGGAGGGTTTGGGCCGTTTGAGGCGTCGCCGGGGTTGCCGGGATCTCCCCTACAAATCCCTGCAAAGTGAGGACCAAGGCTTTGCACTCATAGGCGTCAGCGCCCGATTCCCTGATCCCTGCCGTCATGTGAGTCAGAGTGTCCAAACATTCAAGGAGCGCATCCGCAATCGGAGTCGTGATCGCCAGTTCCCCATTTCGGAGTTGGTCGAGCACATTTTCCATTTCGTGCGTCAGCTCGGCCATGTTTTGGAAGCCCATCGCCCGGCTACTGCCCTTGAGGGTGTGAGCCGCCCGGAAGATCACCTGCAGACGTTCCGACGAAGGATCCTGCTCAAGCTTGAGGGTCTCTTGCTCTAGGACTTCCAACTGTTCCTCGGCCTCTTGTAGAAAGAGGTCGAGGTATTGACGCATATCGAGTTCGGCACTCATGGGAAATCGCTTCTTATTCTTAGGCGACGAGCGCCTTGTCGAGGTCGAGGAGCGTGATCAAACCGGCTTCCAAAGAAGCCACGCCTCGGACGAATTCTTCGCTTAGGTTGGAGACCATGGCGGGTGCATCCTGAACTTGCTGCGGTTCCAGGGTGACGACCTCGCGGACTCCGTCGACCACCAATCCCACGTGACCACCGTCGTTGTCGACAACGATGATCCGGGTGGCGTCGCTATCCTCACTGTTAGGGAGCGAAAGCCGCACGTTGAGGTCGATGACCGGAATCGTTTTGCCTCGCAGGTTCACGAGGCCCCGGATGTGGGGCTCAGCCTTGGGGATCGGAGTGATCTCTCGGAGTCGGATGATCTCGTTGACCCGAAAGATGTCGATGCCGTAGCTCTCTTGCCCGAGCAAAAAGACGACCGCTTGCTCTTCGGTGCGCGTATTTACTTCTGCAGACATATAGGTTCCCTCGCTCATTACAAACTATCGGAATCATCGGGCGGATTTCACCGATCCTTTACCGTCGTCCCATCAATCGACCAAAACCGGCTACCATCATTGCCGATGCCTGCTCCCCTACTCCTTGCTCTCGACCTCGACGGCACCACGCTGAACCGCGATCGGGAGCTCCCAGAGTCCAATCGAGTAGCCATTCAGAAGGTCCAGGAGGCTGGAGTCGAGGTGGTCCTCGCCAGTGGCCGGATGATTCTGAGCATCATGGAATTCGCCGAGCAGATCGGGGGCCGCTGCCATTTCGTGAGCTCCAACGGGGCGTATGTCCGGTCAGCGGACGGCGAGGTGGTTCACCACGAACCCCTCGACTCAGGCGTTCTCTCAAGCCTGATTGACTACGCGAACCACAGAGAGGCGACCTATAACCTTTATGCCGTCGACCGGGTTCTTTCGGGCCGAGAAAGCGAGTGGCTCGACCTCTACCGCCAGCGATTGAGGACCATTTCTCCCCAGATTGCCGACCCCAAAACCCAAAAATCGACAATTGCCACAAAACTCATGTTCATTGGGCCCCCTTCGACCGTCCAGATCTATGCACGCGAATTGCGAGAGATTCTCGTGCCCGGAACGTACGAAATGGTTTTCAGCGAACCCGAATACCTGGAGTTCTTGGCTCCCGGTCAGAATAAGGCCCGCGGCCTCAGTGCCTTGGCGGGTCATTTGGGCTTTGCCCCGCAAAATTGCGCGGCTATCGGTGATTACTTGAACGACCTTGAGATGATCCAGTGGGCCGGAATCTCGGGAGCCGTTGCTAATGCCCACCCCGACGTCCTCCGATCGGCCCAAAAGGTCTATGCCGACCACGATTCGGGAGGGGTCTCAGAATTCATAGAAGACGTCTTCCGCGCCATACTCTCCCAGAAGGCCGCACAACGATGAAGGTTCCCCCGCACTCAACCCGCCTAGCGGCTGTGGCTCTCCTCTTCGGAGCCGTAGCTGCCCTCCAAGCTCAGTCGCTCACCGTTACGAGTCCTCAAAATGGCGAGGTCCTCGGTCGGAGCAACCAGATTCGCTTTACGATCACGAACGTCAACAACCAAATTCGCGTGGTCGCAACGGCAACCAACAACAGCGATACCAGCATCACCTTTAGCAACGAAGGGCTCTTTGACCCCAACGTCGACCGAAACGTGAGCGGTAGCCTCGATTTGAACTTTGACGAGGCCACCCCCTCGGGGACCTACACGGTTCGGGTCCAGGTCTTTTCGGGCGGCTCAAGCGTCGCCAACTCGACGATCAACAACATTACGATCGACACCCGTACCCCCAGATTCCGCAATGTCTCGCCGAGCAACAGCTCGTTTGTGAACCTGAGCGTCCCGATCCTGGCCGATATCGAAGAGTCCACGATCGACCGGTGGCGGGTCCGCGTCAACGACCGCGATATCCCTAACAACACGGGAACCACCAACAGTGTCTCCGTCCTTTGGGACACCAGCCGGATCGAAGAAGACGGTCCCCAGTCGATCTCGATCAAGGTCGATGACAAGGCCCGCAACACCAATACGCGGACGATCAACGTCACCCTCGACCGAGTTTCGCCCAGCACCACGGTGAGTTCGCCAAGTGGGATCTCTTACCGCCCTCGCTCGATCGTCCCCGTGGTCATCCGCATCGCCGACCAATACGATGGCTCGGTGGTCAGCACCGGGGTGGTGGTTGAAATGCGAACGGTCGATGGGCAGTACATCGGACGAGTCGCCCGGCGCAGTGCCCGGACCGAAAACCAAGGTCTGACTTGGCTCGGCCGCATCCGACTCACCAATCGCACTCCGAATCAGTTTAAGGTCGTGGTCACGGCCAGGGACCGCGCCGGGAACCTTGCTCAACGCCAAGAGGTTCTAGTGACTGTCGCGGGCAGGTAAATTATTGAGGGAACAAAGAATGACGGCATGGAAGCGCATTATCGGTTGCATGGCTCTGGCCATCTCCACTAGCAGTTTTGCTCAGATCCCCGATCTCTTGAACTCGCTCGACGCGGGATCCAGAGCGATGGGGATGGCAGGATCGATTCAGACCGCAGGCTCGGACACGAACGCTACGCTGAACAACCCTGCCGGACTGGGCTACATCGATGAAGCTGCTGTCGGGATCTCGATCCGAAACTTGCCCAATAGCAAGTCCATCGCGAGAACCGATTTCCGCAATCCAATCCTGACCACCAACGCGGGCCGGGGCGGATATGGTCTCACCCATGTCGGAGCCACCCTCCCGATCAAGCGAAAGGGTGGCGGCAAAGTTGCGACTCTTGGGATCGCCTACACCATGGGCGGATTCATCCGAGATGAGCGCACGAATGACGGACCTTTGGCGATCGACCCGAACTCCTCGGTCACTGCGTACCGTGAGCTGATCCGCGCCCAAGTCGACTACTTCACGATCGGGGCAGGAACCACCAACCGAGACCAAACCTTTGCCTACGGCTTCGGCATCGTCTTCGCGACCGCCCACGTCCTGAACCAACAGGACTACACGATCACCACCAACGGAACCCCCACCCAGAACCCACCGCTCAGCCTGAGCGGCCAGGCCACGGGAACCGGATTGGTCTTCGGCGTGCAACATGTGCCCGCCAATAACTCCAACTTGAGCGTCGGTCTGAGCCTGCGGACCCCGATCGACATGAAAAACAACCGAGTCGTGTCGCAGTATTACGACAAGATCCCCGGCAAGGTGTCTCTCGGTGCGGCCTACCGACAAACCGGGTATCGCGGCGGACAGGATTACCTGCTGCTCGGCGCCCAGGTGGACGGAACCTTCCGCAACGAGCGACGACAAGCCCTGCAACGCAAGCGGGTGATGAACGTAGGATTCGGGGCCGAATACGGCTACCTTTGGAACAACGCGCGCATCCCCATTCGGATTGGCTACCTCGCGAACCCCAGCGGTGGAAACGGATTCGCAGACCGGAACGCCTTCACCTTCGGCTTTGGCTACCGCCCCTTCAATAGTTCATACTCTGTTGAGTTTAATTTTGCGAACGCTGGCGGCGGAACGGACTCCGCGCTCATGCTCAACTATCGATTTAAGAATTAGGGACTACGACGGAATGAATTTGTCACGGACGATCCTCGCTACCGCGCTTTTGGCCTCCTCCTGGTCTGCCCAGGCTCAGGCTTGGAGCGACCTCTACCAGAAGGCGACGGAGGCCCTGCGCGAAGAGCGCTGGGTCGAATCCCGCAATCTGTTCAAAGAGGCAGCCAGCCGAAGGGCCGAAGATTTCAGCGGCCCAACGTTGCTCAATCGACCGGGACAACCCGAACGTGTCTGGCGAAACGGTGCCAGCTACAGCCCGAATTTTGGCGCTGCCTATGCAGGGTATCGACTTGCTCTCAAGCTCACGGAAGAGGCTGAACGCACGGCACTTCTCAAGGAAGTTGCGGCCGAGTTCCAAACGCTGATCGGTAAGGAACAGCACAGCCGAGCCACTTTCTACTTCCTCGGAAACATTCTCGCTCTCCTCGGTGACAAGGATGGACAACAGAATCTCACCACCAAAGAGCGGGAGATTGGGTCTGCCATGACCTGGAAGATCGACGAGGAGCTCCTCACCGCCGAAGAGCGGGCCCAGATTTCGGGTGTGGCCATCGTCCCCGAAACCAAACCCGAAGTACAGCCCGAAGCGAAGCCGGAAGATAAGCCGGCCGATGAGCCAAAGACCGAGCCCGAAAAGAAACCGGAAGACAAACCTCAACCCGAGACGAAGCCGGAAACCAAGCCCGAACAGAAGCCCGAGGACAAGCCCAAGCCAGTCAAAAATCCCACCACCGACGACCGCCCGCCCGTGCAGCCCAAGCAACCGAAGCCCAGGGCCCAGTCTGGAAATCAAACCACGGTCGATGCCGGCTTCTTTGATCCGGCAAACCTGGGCGAGGTCCCCAAGCTCACCACGAAGTACGCACTGATCATCAGCAACTCGCAGTCTGCAATTCCCGGAGTAGCCCCCTCTTGGGCGGCCAACGATGCGGCCTTGCTCAAGGAAACCCTCGTCGGGGTGGCCGGTTATGTCGAGGAGAACATCGTCGTCGTCTCAGACGCGACCGCCGGTGAGATCCTGACGGCGGCCCAGGCTTTGGCCGAGCGAGTACCCGAAGGTGGAAAGGTTCTTCTCTACTTCACCGGGGTTGGCGCTAATCTGGACGGTCGGGACTACCTGGCTGGCCGGGACACGGCCAGCACTACCGATGCAAGCACCATGGTGCCGAAGCTCGGTCTCTACCAAGTCTTCATGAGCCGTGGAGCCGAGATCTTCGCCTTCTTCCAAGTGAGCCGTCCCCTGCTAAATGGCCGCTACTTTGGCCAAGAGGTTCCCCAAGTCGGAGCGATTGCTCAGATGAATGCGACGATCCCAGGAGCCAGTGTGCAAAGTGTCACCCGGAATGGTCGAGAGGTCGGAATGTTCACCAACGCCTTCTCGCTGGTTTTGAACGAGTTCCGCTCGAATCGAATCCCGATCATGGAGTTCGCTTGGCAGCTCTTCGACCGAATCAAGCGGGGCTCGAGCGGCTCGGCCAGCGGTGGGGCAACTCAGGTCCCGACCCTGCCGACCTTGACCACGATTGCGCAAGACGCCAGATTCTAACGTCGCGTAGTGTTGTTCGAGTCGATCGAATGACAGTACACTTCTTGTCTATCGAAAGGTGACAGGGATAGGGGAGGATCGTCCGAAAGTGAGTCTCGAACGAAGTCGAATTCAACTGGATCCGGAGCAAATCGCCTTGGTCCGGACGATCGCCCATCACTGGTGCGACCGGTACTTGGAGGAGTCCTACCTGCCGAGCATGGACAAACCGATCCAAGGATCGGCCGAAGACCTGGAAACCATCCGCGAAGCCCTCTCCTGTCCATGGCGAGGGCTCCATGCTTTTCTGGGGCACTACGCCTTCGCCCGACGCGGCAAGGATCGAGCCGATCTCTCGGCCATGGCCATGGTGGCCCTCCGCCGAATTGCCGACCCCGAATCGATGAAGGAGGTCTTGGAGCTCCCCGATGGGTCGATCCTCTGGGAAAGCTTCGCCAAAGTCTGCGAAGAACGGAAGAAGAAGAGCAACGAGCAGCTGAACCGCGGACTCCTAGCCGGGATGCTCGAACTCTCCCAGGAGATCTATCGGCTTGATGGCATCGGCTCCGTTGGAGAATGGATTTCCGAAGCGGTCATCCGTACCAGCCGCATCGAGACTCCGTTCATGCGAATCGTTGATATCCGCGGCGTGGGTCCCAAGACGACCAGCGCCTATATCCGCGATCTCGTCTTGGCTTTTGGAGTCGAAGATCAGGTCGATAACGTCGACCGGCTCTATCTGCAACCGATCGACCGATGGCTCCGATTGTTTGCTGAGAACCTGATCCCCGAAATCGACAGTGAGACCACCGTGGATTGGGTCATCGCCGGCAAGCTGAGCCGAGTCTGCCGCTTGGCCGGCGTCAGCGGGATCCGGTTCAACATGGGGGCCACGTACTTCGGCCTCAAGGAAGTCCGCGAACCCGCCCGGTTCCCGAATTGCCTCCGAGATCTGATCGCCGACCCCACCGGGGCCCGCTCAAGCGGTTAATCGACGATGGGCCTCGACGAGGCCATCGAGGGTCAGGTCTGCATCATATCGCTCGATGCTGGGGCAGAGCTCAAGGAACTGCTCACCAAGCCCGCCGGTGCTGATCACAAGCACCTTTCCACCGAGTTCTTGCTTCATGCGAACGGCCAGGCCCTCGATACCGAAGGCATAACCCAAAACCACCCCACTCTGGATGGCCCCTGGGGTGTCCTTGCCGATAGTCGTCTCTGGGGCTCGGAACGGCACCCTTGGGAGCAGTGCGGCTTTTTGGTAGAGCGACTCGAAAGCCAGATTGATCCCGGGCAAGATTGCCCCCCCGAGGTAGACCCCTTCCCTGCTGATCGCGTCGAAGGTCGTCGCCGTCCCAAAGTCCACCACGATCGC
Source organism: Chthonomonas sp. UBA2391 (assembly GCA_002343825.1). Lineage (GTDB taxonomy): Bacteria > Armatimonadota > Fimbriimonadia > Fimbriimonadales > Fimbriimonadaceae > UBA2391. Next base: position 8,597 of record DDSL01000022.1, on the reverse strand, counting down.
AGGGGCTTGATACTTGGTGAGGACTCCGAGGGCGTTCGCAAGACGATCGGGTCCAACCGATCGAGGCGGATCATAGGTCACTCGAAGTCCTACATCCTCACCACTGCGCAAGAAGATCGGCTCCGCACCAAGCCATTCTCGGGCGAGGCGATCAAGCGCCTCGTTGACGCCCGGATTCACGGATCCGATCACCACCTGTTGAGCCGAGAAGGGTAGCTCGGCCAGGGCACAAAGGCTGGCGAGCTCGGCCGCCAATTGGTCCTCGGTACGGCTGGGATCAGTCGGCAAACGCCACTGAGCCCGCCACCGCTGGCCGTCCCAGCGACCATAAACCGTATGCGTGTTCCCTACGTCAATCGCCCAGAGCATGAGTGAGGTCCACCCGGCTATAGATCGAGCCGCCCAGTCGCGAAAGCATCGTCTGAACCACTCGGTCCACTGTTTGGTCTCGCAAATCCCAATCGTCGGCTTCGACCATCACCCGGACCATCGGCTGGGTACCGCTGGGTCGGACGTTGATCCGACCCCGAGTTCCGAGAGCTTCTTGAGCCGAAGATATGGCGCTCTGGACCTCGCTATCCGACTGAAAACTGTCCTTATCCCCGATCTCGACGTTCACCAAAACCTGAGGCCAATTCTCGAAGAGGTCATAGAACTCGGCCGCAGAGCGCCCGCTTCGCTTGAGTACCCGGGCGACCTCAATCGCCGTAATCAGTCCATCCCCTGTCGGGCCGAGTTCGGGGAAAATGATGTGGCCGCTCTGCTCGCCGCCGATCCGCCCGCCGATCTCACTGAGCCGAGCGCTGACATACTTGTCGCCCACGTTGGCTCGGTCCAAGCGGATTCCGATCTGCTGCATATGGTGCTCAAATCCACCGTTGCTCATCACCGTGCCCACGACGGCAGGCGGATCGAGTTCCTCGCGATAGTGCTCACACCACATGGCCATCGTTCGGTCGCCGTTGATCAGCCGCCCTTGCGGATCGCTGAAGACAGCCCGATCGGCATCTCCGTCAAAGGCAATTCCAAGATCGTAGCCGAGACTCTCCGTCAGTTTTTGAACGGTTTCGGGCTTCGTCGCGCCACCGTCGGCGTTGATGTTCATCCCGTCCGGGGAAGCTCCGTGCACACTGACCGTCGCACCCAGTCGGTGGCAGATCTCGGGGCCGAGCTCATGGGCTGCGCCGTGGGCCGCATCGATCACCACTTTCAAGCCTTCGAGGCGTTCCGGACAGAGACTTTCGAGATAATCCAGATACCGCTCCACCTCGGCTCGGTCTTGGTCGATCCGGCCGATCGCCCCGCCCGTGGGGCGACTGGGAAGAGCCTCGCCCAAAAGCGATTCCACTTGGCGCTCAAAATCGTCGCTAACCTTGCGGCCATCGTGCCCGATCAGCTTCACTCCGTTATCGGGCGCTGGATTGTGGCTGGCCGAGATCACTACCCCGAGACCGTAGTGACCCGTCCTGGCCACATAGCTCACCAACCCGGTCGGGACGACCCCGAGAGCCAGAACCTCGACTCCAGCCGAACAGAATCCGGCCGCGAGAGCCGCGCCGAGCATCGATCCGCTCAGACGCGTATCCCGGCCCATCACGATCCGCGAAGGGTGCTCGGACATGGAGAGCAAGTGCCCGGCGGCCTGTCCGATCTGGAAGCAGAGCTCGGGGCTGAGCTTCTCGTTCGCGACTCCACGGACACCGTCTGTGCCAAAGAGCTTTTTGCTCACTACTGGGCCACCCGCACTCGGGCCGGTCGGATGACCTTTTCGCCCAATCGGTAGCCGGCTTGGATCTCGACCGTGACCGTCTCGGGCGCCACATCGCCAGCTGGGTCGGTGCCGAGCGCTTCGTGAACGGCGGGGTCAAAGGGTTGCCCGGCAGCGGGGATCCGCTCGAGTCCGACTGCGGTCAAGGCCGATCGGAGCTGACGCTCAACCATTTGGACTCCTTCGACGAGGCTCTCCAACGTGGCTCCGCTACTCGCGGCCTGGAGGGTCCGCTCGAAGTTGTCGAGCACCGGCAGCAGGTCGCTGACCAGGTTCTCGGTCGCCACCTTTCGCAGTTCCTCGCGCTCTTGCATCGTGCGCCGACGATAGGTCTGAAACTCGGCGAGCTGCCGAGCATAGAGGTCCTTGTACTCGTCGCGTTCCCGGATCAGGAGTTCCATCGGGTCGGGATCATCCAAGGAATCCTCGTCCATGGTCTCGTCCTCGATTTCCTCGTCTTCGAGTTCTCCGGGTTCAAGATCGTGGAGCGCAGATTCGAGTTCGATGTCGGGAGTTTGGTCCGAAGGCAAAAATTCGTCGGTCTCAGGCATGGTGCGTGGGGACTTACGGCGTCGAGAGGTGAAGAATGAAAACACGGACACCGTAGACTCCAAAGGGTACCCCGAGGAGGGCAAAACCGCCAAGTTCCGACCCGGCAATTCGTCCTAAGGCTACGGCCCACTCGCAGCCCACGGTTCGGGAACCATTTCAATGCAATAGTGGTATATAATGTGACAACAGGAGACTAAAGTCATGCGATTCGAGAAACTCACCCTTAAATCTCAGGAGGCGTTCCAATCCGCGCAACAAGCGGCCGTGGACTATCAGCACCAGACCATCGACGCCGAGCACCTGCTGTTGGGACTGTTGCGCCAAGATGGGGGAGTTGTGCGGCCATTGCTCGAAAAGGCCAGCCTTGAACCAGAAGCCCTGGTACGCGAAGTCGAACAAGAACTGGGACGGTTGCCGAAGGTGCAGGGCCAGAGTGCGACTTACGGGGCCACCATGACGGGTCGTCTCCAGCAAGTCTTCAACGACGCCTTCCGCCTGGCCGAATCCATGAAGGACGAATACGTCTCCACCGAGCATCTCCTGCTGGCTTTGGTCGAAGAAAAGGGGACGAGCGGGCGCTTGCTCCGCGCCGCTGGGCTGACGACCAAGGATCTGCAGCGCGCCATCGCCGAGATCCGAGGAGGCTCCCGCGTGACTGACACCAACGCCGAAGACCGGTACCAATCACTTGAGAAGTACGGCATCGACCTCACCGCCCGAGCTCGCGGGGCCAAGCTCGACCCGGTCATCGGACGAGATGAAGAGATCCGCCGCGTGATCCAAGTCCTGAGCCGCCGGACCAAGAACAACCCAGTGCTCATCGGAGAACCCGGGGTCGGAAAGACGGCCGTCGTCGAAGGTCTCGCCCAACGGATCGTAAGCGGCGACGTGCCCGAGAGCCTCCGGGGCAAGAGCGTGATCACCCTGGACCTCGGCGCGATGGTCGCCGGAGCCAAATATCGCGGCGAGTTCGAGGACCGGCTCAAGGCGGTTCTGGAAGAGATCAAGAAGGCCGAGGGCCGCATCATCCTATTTATCGATGAACTCCACACCCTCGTCGGCGCGGGCAAGGCCGAAGGATCGCTGGACGCAGCCAACATGCTCAAACCGATGCTGGCGCGGGGTGAACTCCGGTGCGTCGGGGCAACCACGCTCAACGAATACCGGCAGTACATCGAAAAGGATGCCGCCCTTGAGCGGCGCTTCCAGACCGTCCTGGTCGATGAGCCGAGCGTGGAGGAGACGATCTCGATCTTGCGCGGCCTCAAGGAGCGCTACGAAGTTCACCACGGGGTTCGGATCACCGACGGGGCGCTTGTCGCCGCCGCTAGCCTCAGCAACCGCTACATCACCGACCGATTTTTGCCCGATAAAGCCATCGATCTGGTCGATGAGGCCGCCAGTCGACTCAAGATCGAGATCGACTCGGTTCCAGCCGAGATCGACGCCGTGGAGCGGCAGATCACCCAGTTTCGTATCGATGCCCAAGCTCTGAGAAAAGAGACCGACGATGCCAGCCGGGATCGACTGGAACAAACTGAACGGAGGCTCGCCGACTTGGAACAAGAAGCTGGCCGCCTCCGGGCTGTCTGGCAAAACGAAAAGGAGTGCATCGACCGGATCCGCTCGCTGAAGGAAGACCTCGAAGCCCGCAAGGGCGAACTGGAAACCGCTCAGCGCGAAGCCGATCTCGACCGCGCCGCTCGTCTCCAGTACGGCGAGATTCCCCACCTGACCAAGGAGCTCCAAGACCAAACTGAGGCTCTTGCAAAGCTTCAACAAGACGGCAAGATGCTGAAAGAAGAGGTCGATAGCGAGGATATCGCCGACGTCGTCAGCCGGTGGACAGGCGTCCCCGTGAGCCGCCTCCTGCAAGGCGAGATGGCCCGGCTGCTCGACCTCGAAGCCCATTTGGAAGACCGGGTCGTAGGCCAAAACCATGCTCTCCGCATCGTCAGTGACGCCATCCGACGGGCCCGGAGCGGAATCGCAGACCCCAACCGCCCGATCGGCAGCTTTCTCTTCCTCGGCCCCACCGGGGTCGGCAAAACCGAGACCGCCCGGGCTCTAGCCGAGTTCCTGTTCGACGACGAGAAAGCCATGATCCGCATCGACATGAGCGAATATGGCGAGCGGCACAGCGTTGCCCGACTGATCGGGGCCCCTCCCGGCTATGTCGGTTACGAAGAAGGTGGTCAGCTCACCGAGGTCGTGCGCCGTCGTCCCTATTCGGTGGTGCTCTTGGATGAGGTCGAAAAAGCCCATCCCGAGGTCTTCAACGTCCTGCTCCAGCTGCTGGACGATGGCCGCCTGACCGACGGGCAAGGGCGGACGGTGGACTTCCGCAATACCATCGTGATCCTGACCAGTAACCTCGGCTCGCACCACTTTGGCGATCCGCTCACCAACGAGCTCAGCCAAGAGGCGATTGAGCGCGAAGTCCTGGAGGAGGTCCGCCGATTCTTCCGGCCCGAGTTCATCAACCGACTGGACGATCTGATCGTCTTCCGCTCGCTCGGTTTGGCCGAGATCAAGCGGATCGTGGGGCTCCAACTTGGGTTCCTGGGCGAACGACTCGCTGAGCGCAAGATCAAGCTTGAACTCAGCGACGCGGCGGTGATGCAAATTGCCGGCGTCGGATTCGACCCGACCTATGGGGCGAGGCCGCTCAAACGGGCGATTCAGCGGGACTTGCTGAACCCTCTGGCGACCTTGCTCCTGCGAGGTGAAGTGCGGGATGGCTCAGTGGTTCACGTCGACTATCGCGACGGTGAATTCCGCTTCGAGTCTGGAGTCACCGTCAGCTAAGGGGCCCCGAGAGGTCGCCTCTTGATCTCGGCCCAGGTCCGCGGAAAGCGGGCCGGGGTCGGGGAGACCTTCCTTAGCACCGGAAACAGCCGCGGAATATCAGAGCCCGGCAGAACATCTTCGTCAATCCGCTCGACGTCGAGGCCCAACTCTTCCAGCGGTAGCGCAAGCAGGATCTCTCGCTCGGTTGCGGTCCGCATTGGGATCACGCACCCACCCGGCTTGGTCGGCGCGGCCGAGATCTCCAGTTGGATGGGCAACGGCGCGACGGCGCGACCCGTCACCACGTCAAAGGCATCCCGAATCCCCCAATCTTCGGCCCGGGCTTCTACGATCCGAAGGTTCTCCAGTGGCGAGCGCTTGAGAAACCCCAGCATCTTGCCTGAGCTGTCCAACGCGGTGACCGCGAGGTCGGGCCGGGCGCAGGCCAGTGGCCACGAGGGGAATCCTGGCCCCGTGCCGATATCGAGTACGGTTGCTCCCGCCGGAATCCGTGGCGAAAGCATCAGCGAGTCAATGAAGTGCTTGAGCCAGCACTCTTCACGGGGAATCCGCGTCAGGTTCATCACCGCGTTCGAAGCATAGAGCGCTTCTTCGAAAGCGTCGAACCTTTCGATCTGGGCGGGCGAAAGTTCAAGCCCCAGAGCCCTCGCCGCAAACTGGAACTCGGTGGTCAATTTCCGCCCCAGGTCATGAGAGCTTCCCCAAACATGCTCCCGATTGTGGCGTAATCTCCATCAGAACTGATGAAGCGCTTTCCCCCCGTTGTCGGCCAAATCGGAACCGGAATCGCAATTGCGGGCGCGGTCCTTGCCTGGGTCGCCCACCTGATCACCAGCACCGGGGTGTTGATGATCCTCGTCATGGCCGGCAGCTTTATCTATCTCACCGGGGCCTTCATGATGGTCGGAGCCCTTGGCTATCAACGGGGCGGCAAGGCAGTCTTGGTGACCCGTCTTCTGAGAGTGTCGATCGCCCTCTCGATGGCTTGGGCCGTGGTTCGGATCGTTAGTTCGCCGTAGGCTCGAAATTCGCTTCTCGGAGCATCCGGTCGAGGAGTTCTCGATCGTAAGCGTCCATCTTGGCCGCCCGAGCGGCTTCGGCTTGGGCTTCGACTGGCTGCCCATTCTCGATCAAGAACCTCTGCAAGATGCCGTAGTAAACGTTCTTGTCGGGGTCGAGATCGCTGGCCAGCCGGATCGCCTTGATGGCCTCGACGCGCTTCCCTGCTCCCCAAAAAGCCACTCCCGCCTTGGCGTAAAGGTGATCATCGCCAGGGGAAAGCTCGATTGAAGCCCGCAATGACAGGAGAGCCTCCTCATAGAGTCGCATCTCGATCTGCAAGTCTCCCATCCAGTAGTGATAGAACGACTGGTCTGGCGCGCAGAGGACGGCTTGCCTGATCGCCCGCAAGGCCCGGGTCGGAAGGTGCATCTGGCGCAGCGTTTCCGCGAGCTTGAGGTGATAGAACGGGTTCTTGGGATCCAGCTCCACCGCCCGCTCCAATTGCTGGATCGCTTCCCAGGTCTTGCCCTGGCGCATGTAGATGTCGCTCATGCCCAGGTACGGCTCGGGATTATCTTGCTCCAGTTCATGAGCCTTCAGATATTGTCGCAAGGCCGAGGGGGCATCTTCCATGCACTCGTAGGCGCTCCCCATCCCGATGAGCGGGGCTGCTTCATGACCGTCGCTCTGTCGAAGGGCGCGCTGATAGTGCTCCACTGCACCGCGAAAGTCGCCTTCCCTCAGGCTCTGGTCACCCAAGTCGACGCTCTCGTCGGAATCACGACCGACGGACTCATGCTCTTCGGCTTCCGATTCGGTCTCCACTGATGGTGGCACTAGTCCAAAGAGTTCAATAATGCGCTGATGTTCGGGATTCATCGCTGCCTTTATTGTACGCGCTCGGCGAAGGAATCCAACTAAGGCTATAATCCCGGCATATGTCCAGCGCGGATATTCGTCGCATTGTTGCGACCGACTGTGGGTCCACCACCACCAAGGCCATCTTGATTGAGCGGAACGCCAACGGGGAGTACCGATTGGTTGCCCGCGGCGAGGCACCGACGACGGTCGAACGCCCGTTTGAAGACGTCACGGTTGGCGTCCTCAACGCCATGACTGAGCTTGAGGAGCTGACCGAATCGACCATGCCCGAAGGCTTTGAGGTCGGTCGTCGAAAGCTCATCCAAGACGGCCAAGTCTGGCGACTCTACAAGGATGGCCAGCAGACCCAGAATCGAGCTCAAGAGTTCGATGCCGCCGACATGTACGTCTCCACGAGCTCGGCCGGTGGTGGACTCCAGATGATGGTCGCGGGCGTCGTCAAGTCGATGAGCGCCGAATCCGCCGAACGCGCGGCCCTCGGAGCGGGTGCGATTCTGATGGACACTTTGGCCATCGACGACGGACGAAAGGACTATCAGAAGGTCGACCGACTGCGCCAACTCCGCCCCGACATCATTCTGATGTCCGGAGGAACCGACGGAGGAACCCGGAGCCACCTGATCGAGATGGCCGGCGTCATCCGCCGAGCCGACCCTAAGCCGCGATTCGGCGATATGCAGCTTCCGGTTATCTTTGCCGGCAACAAAGAAGCCCGGACCGAAGTCACCGAAGTGCTCGGTTCAGGGATTGAGCTCAAGGTCGTCGATAACCTGCGACCCACCCTCGATGCCGAAAACCTCGACCCCGCCCGGGACGAGATTCATGAACTCTTCCTAGAGCACGTGATGCAACAGGCCCCCGGTTACAGCAAGCTTCTGGATTGGGCGAGCGAAGAGGTCATGGCCACCCCCAACGCGGTCGGCAAACTGCTGAAGGAATACGCGATCCAAGAAGGGATCAACGTTCTCGGGGTCGATATTGGCGGAGCTACCACCGACGTCTTCTCGGTTTTCCGCGACCCAAGCGGCGAACCCGTCTATAACCGGACGGTTTCGGCCAACCTGGGCATGAGCTACTCGATCTGTAACGTGCTGAAGGAAGCCGGGATCGACAACATCGCCCGCTGGCTTCCCTTCGCGATCGACCCCAACGAGGTGCGAAACCGCTTGCGGAATAAGATGATCCGCCCGACCACGATCCCTCACACCTATGAGGATCTTCTGATCGAGCAGGCCGTCAGCCGAGAAGCGCTCCGGCTCGCCTTTGAGCATCACAAGTCGCTGGCCCGCACCCTTGAAGGCGTGCAGAAGCAGCGCGACATGAGCGAACTCTTCACCCAGAGCGGCGGTGGCGAAACCCTCATCAAGATGATGCAACTGGATATGGTCATCGGCAGCGGCGGGGTTCTCAGCCACGCCCCCGAGCGAGCCCAGTCGGCCCTCATGATGCTGGACGCCTATCAACCCGAGGGCGTGACGATGCTGACGGTGGACTCGATCTTCATGATGCCGCACCTCGGCGTCCTCAGCCAGCACCATTACCAGGCGGCCAAGCAGGTCTTCGAATACGACTGCATCGTCAA
>DDSL01000037.1:22016-30781 GCA_002343825.1 Chthonomonas sp. UBA2391 | reverse complement strand
AAGATGTCCAAGAGCAAGGGCAATTTTTACACCTTGCGCGACCTGGTGGACGGACGCGGGATCGACCCCGTGGCCGTTCGGTACGCCCTCATCGCGACGCCCTATGGCAAGCCCAGCAACCTGACCGACCAAGGGCTGCGCGATGCGGCCAGAAACGTCGAGCGGATCCGCGAGTGCCGCCGCCAAATTTCTTCCTCTATCGAGAAAGCTCTCCCCGGCGACAACACCCTGGGCTCCGAGCTCGACCGAATCTACGAAGAAGCTCTGGAGGCGATGTGCAACGATCTGAACACCTCGGTCGCGATCGCCAGCCTCCTCGGGGGCGTCAGCGCGGTGTTCCGCGAACTCACCGCCGGACTCAGCCACGCCAGTGCAACTTCGGCGGCCAGCTTTTTAGACAAGATGGACGCTCTGTTGGGGCTTGCTCCGAGCGAGGAACTCACGGCCGCTGCGGCCAGTTCCAGCTCCGNNAAATCGAGGGCAAGCCGATCTCGACTTGGATCGAAGAGCGCCAAGCGGCCAAGAAGGCAAAGGACTTCGCCCTAGCCGACACCATTCGGGACAAGATCGACGCCGCGGGCTACGAACTCCGCGACACTCCCGAGGGAGTCGTTTGGAAGGCCAAGGTCCGAGACTAGAACGAAGAGGGGTGGAAGGATCAATCGACCCTCCCACCCTAGGACCCGGAACTCCAGGCTACTTTATCGAACGACCGTCGGCGGGATATCCAGGCCCGACTGCGGGACGTTGCTCTTTTCTTCGGGTCGGCCATCGCGGAATCGCGACATACCGCTCGGGGCGACGCTTTCCCAACCCCGAACCGGCTCCCATGGGCGCGTGGTGTAGTCGGCAAACATCACGAAGAGCGTGAAGAACCAGCTAAACCCACCGATCGCATAGATCCGGGCCAGGTTGCTGCTGTTCCGGAGTCCCATAAAGTAGACCACGACCAGAATCGCTTTGGTCACGGCGATGATCAGCAGGATCGCATTGGCGAGGAAGCTCCCAAACGGGTTGTTGGGATAGGGGAAGTAAGCGGCCCCCACCGTGATGGCCATCAGGACCAAGAGCGCCAAAAGGACCTTGATGTAGACCGAAGGGTGGGTGATGTGATGGGAATGGTCGTGGTGATCGTGTGCAGACATCGCTTTACCTCGGCATCAGATAGAACAGTGGGAACAGGAAGATCCACACCAAGTCGACGAAGTGCCAATACAGTCCGATCAATTCGGTCGGAATGTAGTCAGCTCGGACGTGTTTGTGATCGCGCCACACCATGAAAGCAAGAGCCCCGATGATGAGGATGCCAATCACGATGTGCAGACCGTGCAGGCCGGTCATGGCGAAATAGAGGCTATAGAACAACTCCGCTGGGCCAGAGGCGACCGCAGGATCCTTCCACTGGAAAGTCGCCCCCGGAAAGAGACCCTTTGTGAACTTTCCGGAGTACTCGAAGAATTTGATGACCAAGAAGAGCGAGGCAAACCCGCAGGTTGCCAGAAGCATCATGATGTGCTTCATCTTGTCCATCTTCTGCGCGTAGTGCACCGCCATGACCATGGTGAACGAGCTGAGCAACAAGATGACGGTGTTGGTCGCCCCCATGGGAATGCTGAGGGTCTTGTGCACCAAAAACCACTCGTCTTGGTACTTCCACCGATAGACGGTGTACATCAAGAAGAGCGCCCCGAAGAACATGATCTCGGTCACGAGGAACGCCCACATCCCTACAATGTAGGTGTCGTTCTGTTGTTCAAGGTCTTCAAATTGTTCGAAGACCGCGCCGGGTTCTCCTATGGGGATTCGATCGACAGCATGAGCCATTAGCGGAAAGTCACCTTATCTTTATCAGGATTCTGTTGTTCAAGTTCAAAAGCCTTCTCGTCTTCCTCGGCGTTATAGTCGTAGACGTTGCCGGTGACGACCGGAATCGCGTGGAAGTTGTGCGGGCTAGGAGGAGACTCGATCTCCCATTCCAGGCCCTTGGCACCCCAGGGGTTGTTCCCCGCGGGAGGGCCGCTCTTCAGCGATTGCAGAAGATAGAAGACCGGGATGATGAGCGAGATCGCGAGGATGGAAGCACCCAAGCTACTCGCGACGTGCCACACCTGGAAGTCTGGATTCAGATTGTAGTAGTGATACCGACGGGGCATCCCGAGGTAACCCACCACGAACTGCGGCAAGAACGTGAAGTTAAAGCCGGCAAAGACCAAGACCGCGTTGAAGCGAGCCACGTTGTCGTTGTACATCCGGCCGAACATCTTCGGCCACCAGNNGAAGTGGGCCACGATGAAGTAGGTCCCGGTGAGGTGGATGTCGGTGGCGAGCGAACCCAGATAGAGGCCCGTGAGACCACCGATCACGAAGAGTCCGATGAAGCCGAGGGCATACACCATCGGAGCCGAAAGCCAGATCGAACCTTTGTACATCGTCAGCGCCCAGTTGAACACCTTGATGGCGGAAGGAACAGCAATCAAGAAGGTCACTAGCGAGAAGAAGATCCCTTGGTACATCGACTGACTGGAGATGTACATGTGGTGGCCCCAGACGAAGAAGCCCAGGAGAGCGATCGCCAGCGAGGACATGGCCACGAACTTATAGCCGAAAACAGCGTTGCGCGAGAAGCATGAAATGACCTCGCTGATGACGCCCATCGCCGGCAGAATCATGATGTAGACGGNNCTGGAAGAGCACCGGGTCACCGCCCAATTCTGGGCTGAAGACGCCGAGGCCGAGCGACCTTTCGAGCACGACCAACAGCAGCGTGATGGCCACAACCGGGGTTCCAAGGATGATGATGATCGAGGTGGCGTAGTGGCTCCAGACATAGAGCGGTAGCCGCCACCAGGTCATCCCTGGCGCCCTCATCTTATGGATCGTGGCAAGGAAGTTGACCCCCGTCGCGATGGATGAGAAACCCGCAATGAACACTCCGATCAGCGCCAACGTGACGTTGGAGTTGGAGTACATCGAACTGTAGGGCGTATAGAACGTCCAACCAGCATCGACCCCGCCCCACATCATCGCCAGCAACGAGAGGGTCGCTCCGATCATGAACAGGTACCAACTCAATAGGTTGAGCCGTGGGAAGGCAAGGTCTTTGGCCCCGATCATGATCGGGATCAGGAAGTTTCCGAAGACCGCCGGAATCGCAACGATCAGGAAGAAGAAGATCATGATCACCCCGTGGGCGGTGAACATCTTGTTGTAGCTGTCGCTGGTCAAGAAGGCGCCGCGGGGAGACGTGAGCTCAAGGCGGATCAGCGAAGCTGCCACCGAACCAAGGAAGAAGAAGAAGCTGACGGCATACAAATACATGATGCCGATCCGCTTGTGGTCCCCGGTTAGCAACCAAGAACTGAGCGTGTGCTTGACGTTAAGATAATTGACAGGCTCTTGCCTTTCTTCGTTGGGTAATGCAACCGCACTCATTGATTTGCCCCCGTCGGAGTGGTGGCCGGACTCGCTGTCGGCGCGGCTCCTCCGAGTGATTTGATGTACTCAATGATCTCGCGAATTCCTTCTTCGGAGATCTGCTCCTTGTAAACGTAAACTGGCATGGTTTCGCCGTAGCCCGCATTGAGTCGAGCGTAGGGATTGATGATCGACTCCCGAATGTAGCCCTCATCGGCCACCGTTCGGCTACCGTCTGTGAAGACTCGCTCTTTGCCGAGCAGACCCTTGAGGCTCGGCCCTTGGGGCGAATCCTTTTCGCCGTGGCAGGTGCCACAGGCGAGTTCCTTGAAGCGCTGTTCTCCGGCTTGGGCCAGGGTCGTAGCGCGCGGTCGGAATCGGTTTCCGTCGTTGGCCACCCACTCCGCCCATTGCTTAGGCTCCATCACATAGATGTAGCCGCCCATCTCGGAGTGTTGGGTTCCGCAGTGGATCGTGCACCAGATGTGGAACCGCCCGGCTTTGGTCGGTTTGAACCAAAGCTTGGTGTAGCGTCCGGGAACGACCTGGTACTGCACCCGCATCTCGGGCAGATAGAAGCCGTGGATGACATCCTGGCTGATGAGCGTCAGCTTGACCGGTTGGCCGAGAGGAACGTGGAGTTCGTTGTTTTCTCGAATCCCATTCGGATGCTGCATGTGCCACATCCATTGCTTGCCGATCACGAAGACCTCGTAGGCGTCTTCGGGGACCGTCCTCATGTCCACGTAGATCTTGGTCGAATACGCGAACATCGCGAGGCCGAGCAGGGTCGGGATTCCTAGAAGGATGAGCTCGACCCGGGTGTTGTGGTGCATCGGATTGCTCCGATCCGCCTTTCGGCCTCGACGATACTTGCTCACGAAGAACAAGATCATCGCGAACACGATAATCGTGAAGACGACCGAGAGAATCGTGAACGTGTTAAAGAGGATGTCGTACGGCAGCGCAAAGTTGGATGCCTGTTCCGGAGCGAGACGGAGGTTCATTCTTTGTTCTCTCCTTGGTTCGGAGTGGAATTCTTGACGATGGGCTGCTGACGGTATCGGTAACCCCAATACATGATCGTCATCAGCAAGACGATGGCGGTGCCCGTTCCGGCGATCTTCAAAACGCGGTCCACAACGAGGACATAGCGGCTCCGGGTCGGATCAAATTCCAGACAGCCGAAGAGGATGGTTTCGGCCTGTTGGCCGATCCGCTTGTCGCGGGCATCCTTCAGCGCGCCATCCATGAGCTTGGGGACGTAACTGACCCCGTAGAAATACTTCGAAACAACGCCATCCGGGGTGAGGACCATGATCCCGGCCGGGTGGGTGACGACGTCGCGCTCGGCGTTATAGCCATATCGGAAGCCAACTGCTCGTGTGATGGCGGCGATCCCTTCGGGCTTGGCGGTCAGAAAGCGCCATCCCATCTCGCCTTCTCGGTTGGGACCGAGGCGGTCCATCCGCTCGAGAACGGCCATAACGGCCTCTTTCTTTTTGGCCGCATCGACGTGGGTCTCCTTCGGGTGGATCGAGATGGCCACGATGTCGTAGTCGACCCCAAGCTTGAGGTTCTTTCGGAAACCCCGGACCACATCGAAAACGCCGTTGAAGACCAGCGTGCAGGCGCTTTGGCAGTTGTAGAAGATCGGCATCAGGATCACCGGCTTTTGGCCGATCACCTGACGGAGGAGCATCTCGTTGCCTTTCTCGTCGTAAACCCGGGTGCTGAGCGGGACGATCGAGCCAAGTTTTTGGTCGATGCCCATCTGCTGGGTTACGCTCTTGCGGACCCCACCCGTCATCGGGTCGGTGAGGTCGGCGTTCGCGGCCGAGAACAGGGTTCCAGCCAGGGCGAACAAGGCGAGGATGCGAGCGACGGTCACTGCGGTGCTGCCTCCGTGGCCGGCGCTTCGGCGACCGGCGGGNNGTTCAGTTCGACGGGGGCACTCTTGGACGTCAGCCCTTGCTCGGCAAGTCGCTTCATGGCGACATCAATCGGGACGTGAACCTTGCCCTGACTCTTGTCGACCCAGCCGTATCCACCAAGTCGTTGGGCCTCTTGAGCCCTGAGGTCGATCATGTCGCCATCCGCTGTGACATTCGACTGCAGTAGCGGCGCGGGTGGAAGCTTCTTGCGCTCGGGCGCGTCTTGCCGGGCTCCGGGGGTTTGGCCGTGGAAGAGCCGGTCGATCAGCACGAACGAACCGTAGGCCATCGCGGCAAACACGAAGACCGAGATGGTCAGAACGATGCCATAGCGTCCAATCGAGGTGGTATCGACGTCCCGATGCTCGTACCCGAGCTTGACCGCCTTCGCGTGCTCTACCGGATCGTCTTGATCGTGATCGTGATCGTGGCCATTAGTGGCCATGGGCAACCTCCATCTGTTTCATTTCTTCTAGGCGTCGGTCGTGGCTGACGAGCAGCGGGGCCTGGGCGGCGGTGCGCCCAAAGGCGAAGAACCACAAGCCGGCGAACGCAATCCAAGCGGCTGCATCGGTCCAGGCCGGGGTCTGGCGGAAATACGGGATGATGTTCCAGTACCAGTCGATGATGCGTACTACGAAGATGAGAATAGTGACTCTCAGAAGGGTGCTGTAATTCGCCTTCACCCGCGGACTTAAGAGCAACATCCAAGGCACGAAGAATCCGAGGAAGATGTTGACGCCCCCGAGGATGTTCCACCAGCCGTCTCGAGCCAGATAGAACCGGTTGAATTCCGGCATGTTCCCCGACCAGATGATCAGGTACTGGCTAAGCGTGGTGTAGCACCACAGCATCGTGAGGACGAACAGCATGTTGCCGATGTCTTTGGTCAGCTTCGGCGTGATCACCCGGCTCCACGGTTCCTCGTTTCGATATCGGAGCAAGATGAAGGCGGCAAAGCTCAGAGCTCCAAGCCCCATGCTAACGGCCGACCAAACCCCCAAAATCGTGCTGAACCAGTGGGGGTCCAGCGACATCACGAGATCGGTGATAAAGAGCGTATTGATGAGGAAGAAGACCACCAGACTGACCGCGCCGCGCGTGTTGCGCACGGTGCCGATCTTCAGGTCGCCGGTCTCATCCTGCTTGACCGTTGAGTTTCGGAAGTAAGCCGCGTAGGCCGCCCAAACCGCCAGATAGATAAAGATTCGCGCGATGAAGAACGCGGGCGTAAGCAACACTGTTTTTCCGCCATGCAACTCTTCTGCATGGGGTCCGATCCAGTGGTGATAGACCGTCGGCAGCGAGAAGGCGATCGGCAGAAAAGCGATCGCGAAGACGACGAAGCTCGTCACGCTTCCTCCGGCTTCCCACAGCCGCAACACCGAGAGTCCCCACGAGCCGCGGACCGTGTGGTGGAGCTTTTGCAGGCCGATACAGCCGATGGTGAGGGCAAGCCAGAACACAAACCCGAAGAAGTAGGAGGCCATCGTGACGTCCCACCCGACGGTGCTGATGCCGCCTCCGAAAAGAGCAATGAAGCCGAGCACCGCAACGAGGAGTCCGGTACTGCTCCACTTTTTGGGGCTAAATGTCGTTCCTTCTTGAACTTCGTTCACTTCGCTGCTCCTGAGGGTTTAGCCGAGGGGGCCATGTTAGAGGAAGCTTCAACCTTGCTCAGCTCTTCTGGCGAGAGGGTGGCAGCGTCCATGTTCTGCGACATCTGCAGCGCTCGGATATAGGCGACGATGGCCCAGCGATCGTCGGGCTTCACCCGGCTCGCTTGTGGATACATGACCCCGTAACCCTTGGTGATGACATCGTAGAAGTGGCCGAGCTCCATTTCGCGGAGACGATCGGTGTGGAAGTTTCCAGGTGGTCGCTTGAGCGAGAGGCCGCGCAGGGCGATCATGCCCTTTCCGTCGCCGGTCGCTCCATGACAGTGCGAGCAGAAGATGTTGTAGCGCTCCTTGCCTCGCTCGATGACCTTGAGGAGATCTTTTCGAGTGTCCACCGTTTCTCGGTGCAAGGTCAGGGTGTCGGGAAGGCGGTTCACCAGCTTCCCGTTCTCGCGTCCCGTGTACTTGGCGTCGTCCAACTTGGCCTTGCCGTGGATCACGACCCCCTCCGGGAGCGGGCGACTGGAGTTACCATCGGCAAACAGGTCGCTCTCCTGGTAGGGGTGGTGGTGCTTGGGCTGGACCCACATGTCGGTATGACAACCCGCGGCCATGAGGCCGACCGCCGCCGCCCCGAGCAGAGAAAACTTCGATCGTAAGGTCATGGTTAAGCGCCCTCCGGTTCGTCGGCATAAACGTCCGAGACCTGGACCGGAGCCGTAGACTCCAGCAACTTCCTCACCTCGACGGCGTCGAACTGTGGATCCGTCGCCTCTACACAGAGGAAGAAGCTCGTCTGAGATGCCAGTTCAAATCGCGGGGTGTTAAAGATCGGGTGGTTGGGCCGAGGCAGACCATTAAAGGCCAGCATCGATCCTGCCGCCGCTAGGCCGGCAAAGAGAATGGTGCACTCATAGGCCACCGGGATGAAGCCTGGCCAGCTGAAGTTCGGCTTTCCACCGACGTTCATCGGATAGTCGACGACGGCGGTGTACCACTGCAGGAACATCCCCGCCCCGAACCCTGCGATCCCCGCGAAGAAGATCGTCCATTGAACCTTGGTGTCCTTAAACCCAATCGCGTCATCGAGGCCGTGCACGGGGAAGGGCGTGTAGCCATCCAAGTGGCTATAGCCCGCGGCCTTGACGGCTTTGGCCGCCGCCAGGATCTCCTCTGGATCCTGGTACTCGGCCACGATGCCGTGGAAGAGCGGATCTCGCCCAAGCTGGGCAGCAATGGCGGCCATTATTCACCACCTCCCTGTCCACCCTTGGTCGCGGCTGGGGCCGCAGGGTTCGCGGCATGGCCATGGGCATGTTCTTCGTGTTTGATTCGCAAGAGCAAGTCCTTCATTTCGAAGATGTTGATCATCGGGACGAAGCGGAAGAACAGGAACATCATCATGATGAAGAATCCGATGGTGCCCAAGAACATCGCCATATCCACGATGGTGGGGGTGTACATTCCCCAGCTAGAAGGCAGGTAGTCGCGGTGGAGCGAAACGGGGATGATCACGAATCGCTCAAGCCACATACCGATGCTGACGAACTGGCTGATGATGATCAGCGCGGTCAGGTTACTGCGGATCTTTTGACTCCAAAGCAACTGCGGAACGATGCCGTTACAGAACCAGAGCGACCAAAAGGCCCAAGCATAGGGACCCTGCATCCGGTTCTTGAGCAAGTAGCTTTCCCACAGAGTTCCGGCGTACCAAGCGTAGTAGACCTCGCAGAGGTAGCCGTAGAAGACGATCAAACCGGTGGCAAGCATGATCTTGGCCATCCAGTCGAAGTGCTTC
>DDSL01000037.1:3280-21990 GCA_002343825.1 Chthonomonas sp. UBA2391 | reverse complement strand
GAACGACACGATCGAGTGGACCGAAAGAACCAGCGGTGTCGAGAGACCAGCGAGGATCAGGTAGGCCGCTTCATAGCGGTGCCAGTGCTTGACCGAACCGCGCCATCCCATAGCGAACAGCCCCCAGACCTTTTTTTGCCAAAGCTTGACCGATCGGTCGCGCATCGTAGCGAAGTCGGGGATGAGTCCGATGAACCAGAAGACGGCCGAAATCGTGATATAGGTCGAAACCGCAAAAACGTCCCAGATCAGCGGCGAGCGGAACTGAGGCCACATCGCCAAGATATTGGGATAGGGGAAAAGCCAGTAGGCCACCCAAGGACGTCCCGTGTGCAAGAGAGGATAAAGACCCGCGCACATGACGGCAAAGAGCGTCATGGCCTCCGCAAATCGGTTGATCGAGTTGCGCCACTGCTGGCGGAGAAGGAGCAAGACCGCCGAAATCAGCGTTCCGGCGTGGCCGATCCCGATCCACCAAACGAAGTTGATGATATCGAAGCCCCAAGCGACCGGCTGGTTGTTTCCCCAGACGCCGATCCCTTGGTAGAGCAGCCAGCCGATGCTGAGCACCAGCAGGTTGGCCCCGAGGAACCCGATGCCAACCATCGTGTACCAGAGCTTGCCGTGCTTGGTCTGATCGAGCACCAAGTTGCCCAAGAGTTCATCGAGGGACTTGTACGTGTGTCGCCCTTCCAGCAAGAGCGTGGTCTCGCTGGGTAGCGAACGGATTTCTTCTTGATCGTCTTTTGGCAAGGCGGCCATTAGGCAGTCTCCAGTTTCGGGTTGGGATTTCGAAGTCGAGTGAGGTAGGTCGTCCGGTTTTTGGTGTTGATCTCGGGCAGAACGCTATAGTTGCGTTGCAGCGCCTTGAGCTTCGACACCTCGGAGTTCGGATCGGCGACGTTTCCGAAGACGATAGCCCCGGTCGGACAAACCTGCTGACAAGCGGTTTTGATCTCGCCGTCGCGGATGTCTCGCTTTTCCAGCTTGGCCTGGACCCGGGTCTCGTTGATCCGCTGGACGCAGTAGGTGCACTTTTCCATCACCCCTCGCCCGCGAACCGTTACGTTCGGGTTCCCGATCATCTTGAGCAAGGCTCGTCCGTTGACCTTGTCGCTGGAGACCACACCGTTCACAATCTCGGTCCGATTCGAGAACTGATCTTGGTTGTCGGTGTAGTTGAGGTAGTTAAATCGCCGTACCTTGTAGGGGCAGTTGTTGCTGCAATAGCGAGTCCCGACGCAGCGGTTATAGACCATCTGGTTCAGCCCTTCATGGGAGTGAACCGTGGCCGCCACCGGGCAGACCGGTTCGCACGGGGCCTTTTCGCAATGCATACAAGCGGTTGGCGTGAAGATGGTCTCGACGTTATTACTGTCGAGGATGTCCTTCAGACCTTCGCTCTCGTCCATCGCATCCGCCCCCGTCGACCGCACCCGGTAGTACCGGTCGATCCGGATCCAATGCATCTCGCGCCCCTTGCTCACCTGGTCTTTGCCGACCACCGGGATATTGTTCTCGGCTTGGCAGGCGGTCACACAGGCGTGGCAGCCGGTGCAGACGTTCAGATCGATCGTCATGCCCCACTGCGGACCCTCAAAGGGCCACTCTTCGAGGTTTTCGGGGTACATCGACCCGCCTTCCTCGGCCAGCTTTTCGCTGTAATTCTTTTGCCGGGGATCCTTCAGGTAGGCAGCCACCGTGCTGTACTTGACCAGCGGGCGCTTCTCCATGCTGTGGTGCGTCTGGGTCAGGGCGAGGTTCGTGCGGCCCGTCACCTTGGTGAGAGTTCCGCCGTACGCCACCGCCATACTCATCGAACTGCGCAGCGGCCGGACATCGAATCCAGTCCCTTCGCCAACCGTTCCGACGACCTTTCGGCCATAGCCCAAGTGCAACGTGACCGCGTCATCCGGATGCCCCACCACCATCAGCGTCGGCAGCTTGATCTTCTGGTCGCCGACCGCGATCTCAACGTGGTCTCCATCCTTCAGGCCGGCAGATTGCGCGGTCTTCGGACTCATCAGGGCAGCGTTGTCCCAGGTGAGGGTCGTCAGCGGCTTGGGCAGCTCTTGCATCCAGCCATTGTTGCTATAGCGTCCATCCCAGACGGTCGGATCGGGCCGGAAGAGGACCGCGATGCCGTTCGCCTGCGGACTCGGCCCGAGATTCATCGCTGGATTGAGGCTGACGGGTACCGGATTCGCCGGATTGACGATGATCCCATCGTTCAGCCACTGAATCCAGACCTTGTCGAAGGCCCCGACCACTCGCGATCGATGGGTTTCGCGAACCAGTTCGTACCCTGGACGTGCGTCACCCTGGATCCCGGCCAAGATCTCGACCGTGGACTTGGTGTCGCGGATTGGCGAGATCAGCGGTTGGCCGATCGAAACCGTTCCATCGAATCCCGCGGCGTCGCTCCAGCTTTCCAAGAAGTGCGAATCGCCGGTCACCCACTTGCAGGCCTTACTCGTCTCGTTCATCCACAGGGTGTGATGATGCGAGAACGGGACCTTGGCGAGAAGTTCTTCGAAATTGAAGTCCCACGGGGCGCTGAAGACGGGGTTTCCACCCAAGATGAAGAGGCCCTTGACGGCTCCTGCCTTCATGTCTTCCACGAGTCCGCGCAAACCGGTGCGGCCCGCGGCCGTCGGCCCAACCGGATCGATT
The DNA here is from genome assembly GCA_002343825.1 of Chthonomonas sp. UBA2391. Classification (GTDB taxonomy): domain Bacteria; phylum Armatimonadota; class Fimbriimonadia; order Fimbriimonadales; family Fimbriimonadaceae; genus UBA2391. The sequence continues at coordinate 19,317 of DDSL01000037.1, read as the reverse complement.
TGTCCGGCGACCTGGCCTCGGAAGCTGTCGGTGTAACGGACGATCCCATCGACTCCGACGCTGCCGAGCCGCTCGTTGATTGCGTGGCAAAGGGCGTGGACGGCCGGGGAGGCCATCTGGCCAGGGATCACCACGGCTTGAGATCCAGCGGCCATGAGATCTTCCATCACAGCCGACATCCATGCCTCAGGGACGCCCGCATTGCTGGGGACGTCGGTGACCGCAATTCCCATCGCGGCGGCCAGCGTGCGGGCATAAGCCTCCACTAGGGCCGGGCTTCCCGTGTACCGGTGGTCGGCCATCGCGCCCGTCAGCGTCGGGGAGCTTTCGACCATGTACAGTCGGCTGATCCCCACCGCATCCTCGACGCCGGCAAACTTGCGGCCCTGCGAAAAGTCTCGAGCCATGCGGACCGAATCGGGCATGGAATGGAGAAAGTCCGCGTCCAAGCTCAAAATGACTTTGGCACTGGAGAGGTGGTAAGTCGTGCTAACGACCTGCCCAAAGGCCAACACCGAACCAATAGCGGCTCCGTCATTGCTGACCGATTCGTACTCCACCCACTTGGCTTGCGGGTGCTTGGCCAAGATCTCCTCGATCTGGCGGCGAATCGTGGGCGAAACCACGGTCTCGGTCAGGAAGTACAGACCCGCACCTTGGGTCTTGGCAAACTCGGCAACCCGCGTTCGGGATTCGCGCCAGAACAGATCCCAACCCGAGATCATGCCGTCATTGAATACGCCGGCAAATCGGTCTGGATCATAAAGATCGATCAGGGCAGCCTGGGCGAAGTGGTCGGTTTTGCCCAAGCTCGACGGGTGGTTCGGATTCCCTTCGATCTTGGTTGGGCGACCCGTGTGGCTGGTGACCAGCAACCCGATCGCGCTCCCGTTGTGGGCCATGACGCTTGCGAATTCCAGCGGCTTACCGGGAACGATGTCTTCCGGCTGCTTGACGTAGGGGACAACCTTTTCAGTAGGCAAGAAGAGTGAGCGGCATCCCGAGATCCCGGCCAGGACCATCGAGGCACCCATGAACTTCAGGAGGGAGCGTCGGTCGATCTCAACCAGTGAACTGCGGTTGGGGAACTCGTCTTCAACCCAGGCTTGGAACTCGGGCGTCTCCGCGACTTCATCCAGACTGCGCCAAAACTCGGGGCCATTCTTGCCTTTGAGTTTCTCACGGACCTCGTCCAAGTTGATGGTGGGGTTTGTGGTTTCTTCCATCCTGGATTCCATTAGTGGTGGCACACCGAGCAATCGGCGAGTTGGGTTTTGTTGATCCCTCGTTCTTCAAGCAACTTTCGACCGCGCTCGATCAAATCCTTCACCGTCGTGACCTGTTCTTTGCCATTGATCAGCGCCCGTTCCCGCGGCGACATGTTGGTGCCCTCGGGGTCGGATTGGAACTTGACATAGAGGTTGAAGACCTGCTGACGCGGGGTCAGTTGGGGGTTCTTTTCGTCCACGTAGAGGTACTTCTCAGGCTCGCGGTGGCACTCAAGGCACCAGACCATGTGGAAGGGCTGACCCTTGAAGGTGAGGTGCATCTTTTGCACGGGGCCGTGGCAGTTGTTGCAGCTGATCCCCCGATCGATGTGGATCGAGTGGTTGAAGTACACGAACTCGGGGACCTTGTTGACAAGGTTCCACTCCAGCGGCTGACCCGTTTCGTAGCTCTTGCGCACGGGGTCGAGCAGAGGACTGTTCGTCCAGATCTGGCTGTGGCAGGTCATACAGGTCTCCGTATCAGGAAGCCCGGCGTAGCCGGACTCTTCGACCGAGGTGTGGCAATACCGACAGTCGATCCCGAGCTCCCAAGCGTGGTGCTGGTGCGAGAACGGGACCGGCTGGTCCAGCCGGTTTCCAACCCCGGTATTGGCCGCCGACCGACTAATCCCCGACCCAACAGAGATCAAGAGGACAGGCAAAGCGGCCGTCAGAAGCAGGCTCACTTTGGCCGCCGAGTTCGCCGATGGCTTGAAAAGTTGCGGCATCTTAGCCTCCAACCTCCACAGATCGTTCAACCATACTATTGATCACTTCAACCCTCATTTTTGCGGTGAGATTTGTTTTCAGAAAACGTTGCATTATGCCAGCCAACTCCGGTCGATCGCAAACATCAAGAAGAGCGCCGCGAGATAAACCATCGAATACTTGAAGAGCACTTTGGCCTCTTGCCGTTCGGGACGGTGATAGAGGTTCATCGCTCGGACGAAGAGTGCGGCGTTCAGAATGACTGCCGCCACCGCGTAGTACATCCCGGCCTCACCCATGAACAAGGGCGCCAGACTGATCGCAACCGTCAGCACCGTGTAGACCATGATCTGGACAACGGTGTAGTGATCACCCCGGACGCAAGGCAGCATCGGCACGCCCGCATCCTTATAGTCATCCTTGATCAGCAGGGCCAGAGCCCAGAAGTGGACCGGAGTCCAAAGGAAGATGATCCCAAAGAGGATCCAGGCCACCGGACTCAGGTATCCGGTTACCCCGGCATAGCCGACGAGCGGCGGAAACGCACCCGCGGCCCCACCGATGACGATGTTCTGCCAGGTGCGCCGCTTGAGCGCCATGGTGTAAACGAAGACGTAGAAGAGGAGTCCCGCGAACGCCAGGAAGGCGGTCAGCAGGTTTGCGACCGACCAGAGGACAGCGAAGGAAATCGTCTGAAGAACGAAGGCAAAAGTCAGAGCCTGGACGTTCGTGATCTGCTGAGTCACCGTCGGACGCGAGGAGGTTCGCTTCATCCGCACGTCGATGTCGCGATCATAAACCATGTTGATCGCGTTGGCCGCGCCGGCAGAGAAATAGCCCCCCACCAGAAGCGCCAACAGCAACCACCCGCCGGGCCAACCCTTTGCCGCGACAAAAGCCGCCGTGATGGTGGTGAAGAGAAGGAGCGAAATGACCCGAGGCTTGGTCAGGGCGATATAAGCGTGCATCAACCCCGAACGAGAAACGCCTCCGCTGTGAGCCGATTCCGAGTCGGCTCCGGGCACCGATTCTCGACCCGTGCTGAGCGCCTGAGCTCCAGCCCAGAGAGTCACGACCCACAGAAGGTCGGCCAGAAGCAGGTGCCCTACCTGTAGAACCAGCGGCGATTTGGTGAGCAACGTGCTGAGTCCCCAGACCATCTGGAGACCAAAGAGACCCACCATCCAGCGAGCTGACTTCACCATCGAGTCCGTCGGTCGGACGCGGGTGAGATAGGAAGCCAAAAAGACGATGTAGAGGCCAACGCTCGTCGCGATCAGCGGGTGACCGAGCCGGAGCCGGACCAGCAAGGGCGAGGCGGCATCAAAGTCCTGGCGTAGCTTTTCGGCTAGGCTACCGGCTGGGTAGAGCATGCTTCCGAGAGCCGCGATCGAACCCGTCACACCGAGGAAGAGCATCAGGAACAGCCCCAGCGCCACCGCACCCATCACCGGTCCTTGGCCGCGCAGCCGAATCGCGGGCTTGCCGAGGGCTAGCCAGACCGTCCAGGTCAAGAACCCTAAGAGGATAAAGGTATTAGCTAGGTGAGCGCCGGTCCAGAAAGCCCGGACCATGCTGGGGTTGTCCGCGACGAGATCCTTGAGGACCAGCTTGGCCCCGATCCCACCTTCGGTGAGAGTAAAGAAGAAGGACCCGAGCGCCGCCTTGCGGAGCTGGGATCCTTTGACACTGGCCCGATAAGCGAGGACCAGCAAGGCGACAACCAGAGGACCGGCCAAACCGCTACTGAGACGATGGCTCCATTCGACCCAACTCTCAACCGGCAACCCGAACGGGATGAGCTGACCATGGCAAAGCGGCCAGTGCGTACCGCACCCATCGCCGCTGAAGGTCGCGCGGGTGACCACACCCCACATCACGACCGGGAACATGTAGACCAGAACAAAGATCGCGAACCGGGAAAACCAGGTTCCGGGCCCCACGCTTCGCCAACTGCTGGCGAATCCAGACTTTTTTGTCAAGTCTTGAGTGGGAGTAGCGGGAGGTTCATGATCAGCAGATTCAATCTGCGACCCGGCGATAACTTCGCTTTTGCGTTGGTCAAGTTCTAATGAACCAGGTTCTCCCACGTTGAATGGGACTGTACCGCAGGGAGAACTGGAACGCAAGGGCCAGACCTGACGTAATAGGCGCAACCGGTTCCAAACCGGAGCAAATTTTTGTTCAGTAGAGTGCTACTCTATGAATTCTGCCACGATTGGAGCAATTTTGGTGGCATGATTCTTGCGTTGGACCATTTTGAGTTGCGATGAAAAAAATTTTTGGGATTTTTGTTGTGGGGGTCGGACTCCTCGTCGGGACCGGTGGAAGCGCCTGGTCCCAGGCCAGTGTCCGACACGATAAATTTCAACACGGGCGCGCCCATTATCACGTTGCGGTGGCCAACCTGAGCTGCGACACCATCAGCGTCGAGACCATCCACGAGCCAGGCCTCTCCAATGCCTGGACCCTCACGGCTCGAACTGCGCCCGCCGTGGCCCTCACCGGCACCTTCTTTGACCCCCGAACTGGTACCCCGGTAGGTGACGTTTTGGTCGATGGCGAGTTGACTGCCCAAGGCGCCCGCGGTTCGGTTCTAGCCGTCGATGAGAAAGGACGGGTCCAGATCTTCGATTCTGGCTATAAGCAACGCCTGGATTGGACCGGGTTCCGCTTTGGCCTCCGAGGCCTTGTGCGAGTGATTCGCGACGGCGTCGTCTGTCCCGATCCCAAGAGTCAAAAGTTCCGAGACAGCCGGATCTGGGGTCGCGCGGCCCGAACTGCCGCTGGAATCACCGAGGATGGGCGGCTAGTCCTAATGGCGACCCGCAACTCGGTCACCCTCAGCGAGCTCGGCCGGGCGATGAAGACCCGCGCCGTCGTCGATGCGATTGCCCTCGATGGCGGTGGCTCGACCTGCTTCTATTACCGCGGAGAGATGCTGATCAAGCCCCAACGTCGGCTGAGCAACATGCTGATCGTCCGCGAAGGAGGGCGCCCCAGGGATGTCTTTGAGGTCGCTGCAGAAAGCAACCCGCTGCGAGGATTCCCCGCGTGGTATGAGACCAGTGGTTGGTATCGCAGCAGGTAGACTGCACGCACTTTGAGCACCCCTCGGCTGGCGGTGATTGTGCCCGCCTATAACGAAGAAAATCGCCTGCCGGGCACCCTCGACCGTATGTTGGAGTACTTCTCGGGGGTCTCCTACTCGTGGTCGATCTTGATTGTTGACGACGGGAGCAAAGACCGCACAGCTGAAAAGGTTCGGGAGTATTCCGCCCACGAGCCGCGCATCCAGCTCACCGGCTACCCCACCAATCGAGGCAAGGGCCACGCCGTTCGCTACGGAATGCTCCGGGCCGAGGGCGAACTGCTCCTCCTGAGCGATGCCGACTTGGCCACCCCGATCGAGGAAGTCGAGAAGCTCCTTCCGGCACTCGACAGACAAGCCGATGTCGCGATTGGCAGTCGTCCGCTCAAGGAGAGTCGGCTGGAAGTTCGGCAGCCTCTCTACCGAGAACTTGGCGGAAGGGCTCTCAACAAGCTCATCCAGATGTTTGGCCTTAAGGGGATCCAAGACACCCAATGCGGATTCAAGCTCTTTCGGCGTGAGGCTGCTCGCGAGATCTTTTCCCGGTGCCATCTGGATAACTTCAGCTATGACTTCGAGGCTCTGCTGGTCGCCCGAGATCTGGGGCTGCCCATCGCCGAGATCGGGGTCCGGTGGCGCCACATCGAAGGAAGCCGCCTTCGACCCTTCCGCGACGGATTGAACGCGATCCGAGACCTCCTCAAACTTCGCGCCCTCGGCCGAGCCGGGCGGCTGCGGGTGAAGGAACCCCTCGATGGAGCGTGATGAATACGCCCGGATGTATGCCCTCGAAGACCACTATTGGTGGTTTGTTGGGCGTCGTCGACTCGCCCTCGGCCTCGTCGATCGCTATGCCGCGTCGGTCCCGCAGAGACGAATCCTCGATTTCGGATGTGGCACCGGCGTCGTCCTTGGCCAACTTGAGTCAACGTCGGGCATCGCGGTTGGCCTCGACGCCAGCTCCGAGGCTCTGAGATTTTGCCGCCAGCGCGGCCTACATCGGTTGGTCCTCGGCGATGGCATGGTCCTTCCGATCCGATCCGGCAGCGTCGACGCGGTAGTCGGGCTGGACGTCTTTGAGCATCTCCTCGACGACCAGGCGGCTTTTGGCGAGGTTCACCGGATCTTGACTCCTGGTGGAGTTCTGGTGCTAAGTGTCCCTGCCTTCCGAAGTCTGTGGGGTCCCCACGACATCGCTCTCAAACACTTTCGGCGCTATCGCAGACCCGAAGCAGAGGCTAAACTCCGCGCCTCAGGGTTCGAAATCGTCCACTCTAGCTACGCAGTCTTCTATCTTTTCCCTCTGGTTTTGCTCTCAAGAGTGATCGAAAAGCTGCGCCCCGGCCCGCCCCATGCCTCCTTGCCTCGGGTCCCCGAATGGCTCAATCGCTGGCTCATCTCGTTACAAACCGGGGAGGGTCGCAAGATCATCTCCGGCGGGCGGTTCGCTTGGGGGAGCAGCGTGATCATCGTGGCGCGCCGAAGCTCACAGCAGGGACTCACAGACTAAACTCGCCCCCACGTCGTAAAATCATGGTATGGACATCCTGCTCGGATGCGTCCCCTACCTCAACGCCGCGCCGCTGGTCGAAGACCTTCCACCTGGATACCGGGTTGAGTTCCGGGTCCCGTCCGAATTGCCGGGGCTCCTGCACCACGGTGCGGCGGCGATCCTGGTCAGCAGCATCGAAGCCCTGAGAACACCCGGGGCTAGGGTCGCCGATTCGGTTGCCATCGCGAGCGAGGGGGCGGTCGAGAGCGTTCGAATCTTTCACCGGGGGCCGGTCGAGAAGATCGAGACCCTTGCCCTCGACCCGAGTTCGATGACCAGCAATCTGCTCGCCCAAGTCTGGCTGCGAGACCATCTGGGCCTAGGCGTCCGGACGGTCGTTGGTGGGCCCGATCTCGCGGATTCTCTCCAAAGAGCCGACGCTGCCGTCCTGATTGGGGATGCTGGGATGCGCGAGCCCGAACCAGGAGTAAGCGCGATCGACCTGGGAGAGGCATGGCTCGAGCTCACCGGGCTGCCCTTCATTTGGGCGCTCTGGGTCGGCGGCGAGGCGTTAACCGGCGAAGTCGTCGGCGCGCTCGACCACTCCCGAGAAACGGGACTGCTCCGCCTGCCCGAGCGCGAGCCAGAGTACTCGAAGCGGTTCGGGTTCGAGCTGGATCAGGTCCGTCACTACCTGCGGGATGTGATGCAATATCGCCCGACCGAGCGGCACTGGCAAGGGCTGGCCGAGTTCGCGCGCCGAATCGAGAACAACGGCCTCGCCGGACCACTCTCGCTCCCGACCCGAATCAGTAGCCCTCTTACCAGCATTCGCTAGCGCCCATGTGGAAGCTCGGCACGATCGGCTTTGGCTACCCCGACTGGCACGGCTCTGTCTATCCGCCAGACCTCCGAGAAGAAGATCGGTTGGCCGCATATGCCGAGCTCTATCCGGCCGTCGAACTCGACACGACCTTCTATGGGATCCCTCGCAGCGAGACGTTTTTGAGATGGAAGCGCCAAGTGAGTGCCGATTTCTCCTTCGTGCTGAAGGCGCCTCAATCGCTGACCCACTCTACTCCCCTCATCGTGGGACCCGCAGCCGAAGAATGGCGAACCCTCTCAGCGGGCATCGAGATTCTGGGGCCCGAGCGCTCCCTGATCCTTCTCCAGTTTCCGCCGAGCTTTGCCGCGACCGAGTCGGGTCTCCTGGGCCGGATCCTCGAAGACTTCCCCGCCCCGTGTCCACGACTGGTGGAGCTTCGGCATGAGAGTTGGTTTGTCGAGTCGACCTCGGCACTGCTGGAAGATCATCGCTGCAGTTGGGTGGCGAGCGATCTGGCCCCGGTCGGTGAGGCAGCCCATGCTCCGGGAACGGATGGGCTCGGCTACCGGCCCCTCGTGCCTGTCCACTTGGGGGCAGTGGCCTACCTGCGACTTTGCGGAGTTCACGCGCAGTTCACTCAGGACTCGCTGGAGCTCTATGACGCCTCGCCCCGGATCGCCTGGTGGCTAGACCAGCTTGGCCCGTTGCTGGGCCGGCAGCCGAGGTTCTTGATCGCTGGGAACAGCTTCGCCGGACACGCCCCGGGCACCCTCCGCCGCGCGGCTCGCCTCCTTGGCCAAAGCGAACCCACACTAGCCCAGCCTAGCCTGTTCGGCGACTTCTGAAGACGCGCCCATCGAGAGGGAGCGCGGGTTATGGGGAGAGCAGTGGGGGAGTTCTTGACCCGAGAACTCCCCCATCGCGACCCTATCCCCTATCCCCTAACCCCCAACCCATGCGGTATCACAACCGGATGATCACCACTGGGCAGGCAATTCTCATCGCCGTGGGGGCGTGGTGGGTTTTGGTCGGCCTCTTCCTGAAGTTCGGGGCGAGAGTCCTCAGCGCCAAGATAGGGGCCGAGCGGGCCTTCCGGATCGGGGCAGCGGTGGGAAAGGCTTCACTTTTCATCACCGCCCTCGGGCTCGGAGCGGGCGTGCTATTTTGGCGAACCTAACCCCCGGGTCACTCGTTGCGCAAGCTGACCACCGGGTCCTTGCCCGAGGCGCGAACCGCAGGCAAAAGCCCAAAGATGCAGCCGACGCCGAGGCACACGCTAAAGCACATCGCCACGACTCCCCACGTAACGGTGGGCTTGACGTCGGTGTAGGTGTAGAGCAAGAAGCAGACGACGTAGCTGAAGGCTAACCCGAGAGCACCACCGATCAGGGCAAGGAGCGAAGACTCGGAGAGAAATTGCCAGAAGATATCCCTCCGAGTTGCGCCGACCGTCTTGCGGATCCCGATCTCGCGGCTACGCTCGTTCACCGACATCAGCATCACGGTCATGATCCCCACCCCCCCGACAAAGAGGGCAATCGAAGTGAGGCCCACCAGCAACCAGGTTAGGATGCTCATCAGCTTATAGACCAACCCCAAAAGGTCCTCATTGGTCAGGACCGAATACTGTTGGTAGTCGAGAAATTTGCCCAGTCGTTGCTCCAGCTCGGCGACCAGGGGCTTTGGTTCGGCATCGGGAGCGCTCTGCACCATCAGTCGGTCGGTTTGCATGTCCGGCTGGTCGATCTTCATCGCGTGATAGGGGATGTAGACGACGTTCTGAAGGCTGAACATGCTGAAGAGGTTGCTTTCGCTCTCTTCATCTTGGGTCACTCCGATCACGGTGTAGTCTTTCTCGTGGATCTCCACGGTCTTGCCGACCGGGTCGACGTTTTCGCCGAAGAGCCGATTGCTCGCGACGGCGCCGATGACCGCCACCCGCTGGGTCGTCTTGGGGTCTTCCCACAGATTTCCGCTCTTGAGGCTCTCGGGGTGCATCTTGAACCAGTCACTGGTGGTGGCCACCATGGTCGGATAGGCCTCTTCTTCCTTGTAGCGGATGCCGCCTCCGGCAAAGGTGAGGGGAGCAACGCGCAAGACCCCGGGAGTCTGGAGCAGATCCTTTCCGTATTCCTCTCTCAGAAAGCTCTGACCGCCGAGGTTGGGGTTGAAGTTGCCTTCTTCGATCCGTCCGGGCAGAACGATCAGCGTGTTGACGCCCAGATCTTCGACCTGCTTGGTGATATCGCCACGGACCCCCAGCGCGATGCTGACCAGCGTCACGATCGCGACCGAAGCCACCGCGACCCCGATTGCGCTCAGGGCGGCGCGGCTGCGCTGTTCGACGATGCTGCGGATCGCGGCCAGGAAGTTCGACTTGAGGGAGTTCACCAAGTAGTTACAACGGACCGGCGGGCCTGTTTGTCCGCCGAGTACCCTCCTAAGTGAGATGATCGAGCGCTATTGCACCCCGGCCATGACCTCCATCTGGAGCCGCCAAGCCAAATATGACCGCTGGATGCAGGTCGAAGTTGCGATTTGCCAAGCCTTCGCTGATGCGGGCGTCGTCCCCGTCGGGGATATGGAGGCCATTCGCGGCGGGGCTGGTTTTGATCTGGCCCGATGCGATGAGCTCGAACTCGAAACCCGCCACGACCTGGTGGCTTTTGTCCGGTGCATGAGCGAATACGTCAGCCGATATGCGGGCAAAGAGGCCGGGACCGACGAAACCCCCAGCCGCTGGATCCACTTCGGAGTGACCAGCTATGACGTCATCGATACTGCCCTAGGGATGATGATGCGGGACTCTCTCGATGTCTTGATGGGATCTCTCGAGAAGCTCCGAATGGTGTTGCACGGGCTTGCTGCCCAGCATCTAGAGACCCCCTGCATCGGCCGAACCCACGGCATCCACGCCGAGCCGATCACCTTTGGTTTCAAGCTTTCGGGATGGCTGCACGAACTCGACCGCAGCCTCATGAGGCTACGCCAAGGCAGAGACGAGATCGCGGTGGGCAAGATCAGCGGGGCGGTGGGGATCCACGCCCACGTCGATCCCGAGATCGAGGCCAAGATCTGCGCCGCCCTAGGCCTGCGTCCCGACCCAGCCGCAACCCAGATCGTAGCCCGCGACCGGCATGCCCGGGTTCTTTGCGACCTGGCCGTCCTCGCCGGATCGATGGAACGATGGGCCACCGAACTGCGAAACCTTCAGAGGACGGAGATATTGGAGGTTCAAGAAGAGTTTGCGGCCGGGCAAACCGGCAGCAGCGCGATGCCCCACAAGCGCAACCCCTGGAACAGTGAGACGGTCTGCGGCCTCTCCCGGCTGGTGCGGGCCAACGCCCACGCGATGCTGGAGAGCGTGATGACCTGGCACGAGCGAGACCTGACGAACTCCTCGCTTGAGCGGATTATCTTCCCGGACACGTTCCAAGTCGTGGACTTCATGATCGCGCGGTTGACCAAGATCCTGGGCGGGCTGGTGGTTCTGCCCGAGAACATGATGCGGAACTTACGCCAGATGGGCGATTTGGTCTTTAGCGAGCACATCATGGTGGCGCTGGTTCAGGCGGGGATGTCCCGCGAGGGAGCCTACAAGGTTGCCCAACGGAATGCGGCCAAGGCCTGGGACGGGGAGGACTTCAAGAGCGCGGTTCTGGCCGATCCCGACGTCGCCTCGCGGCTAACCCCCGAGCAAGCGGCGGCCCTGTTTGACCTGGAGCACCACCTGCGGCACGCCGGATACGCCCTACCGCGGTGAGCCTCACTCGTCGCCCTGGACGTCGAAGTTCTGGCTCAGGATGATGTAGTCAAACACCGTTACCGAACCGTCACCATCCAGGTCAGCGCGGGGGTTCCAGTTCGAATCCCCAGGGGATGAATCGAATGCTAAAGACAACTCGATGTAGTCGAAGACCGTGACGGCGTTGTCATCATCCACATCGCCGTTTAGCAGCGTGATCGACCCCAAGTCCACCGTCGTACTTCCCTGCGTCAATCCGACCTTTTTCTGCAAGAAGCTCGGACTCTTCACCAGCAACTCATAAGTGCCGGCATCGGGTTTCGGGATCGAGATCTTTCCATCCGCCGCAACCGTCAAGGGGCCTGAACTGACGACTGTCCCGCCTGGCGTTCGCAGGATGTAGTCCGCGGTTGAGGGAAGCGCAGACCCCACCCAACTTTCGAACAACAGCATGGCGACCACGGGGCCTGCCGGAGCCTCCAAATCGCGCTGAAAGAGATCGTAAACGTAGCTCAGCTTCGGAGTAGAGGTGAGATTATTAGCGAAAGACTCGAACGCGACAAAGCGACCGTTGCCCGAGAGGACAGGATTGAAGGTCGAATTGTTGCCTTGGATGCCGCTGGTGCTGACGCTGGCCAGAGTCGTCGTCCCGGTGAGGGTATCTCGGACAAAGGCGTCAAATGAATTGCTGGTATCCCCCGGCACAAGGTTGCTAGCCAGTGAGACAAAGGAGACCCATCTCCCGTTGGCAGACAGAGAAACCGCTCCCGACAAGCCGTTCCCTTGGGTTCCCGATCCGCTGACACTCACCCTGGTCGTGGTATTGGCAACAAGGTCCCGGACAAAGACATCCGCCACCCCGTTCGTGTCCCCGGGGACCAGGTTGGTCGCCAGAGACTCGAAAGCGACGTAACGCCCATCGGAGGAAACTTTTGGAGCGGAGGAATCTCCGTTGCCCTGCGCACCGGTGGAACTCACGCTGACTCTCCTGGTGGTGCCCGAAGCAAGGTCCCGGACAAAGACATCTCGTCTTGAATTGGAATCTCCCGAGACGAGGTTGGACGCCAAGGAATCGAAGGCCACGATCTTCCCATCGCCTAAGGCCGGGTTTTCGGAATCGTTGTTTGCCTGAGCAGCGGTGGAACTCACGCTGACTCGGGTCGTTGAATTCAGCGTAAGGTCCCGAAGAAAGATATCTTGTCGGTTGTTCGAATCACCCGTCACCAGGTTCCGCGCGAGGGAGGCAAAGGCGACATACCTTCCGTCTGCGGAGATCGAGGGCGCAAAGGAGTTTTCATTTGCCTGAACCCCACCCGGACCGAGGTTGATCCGGGTCGTCGTTCCCGCCGTCAGGTCGCGGACAAAGATATCGAGCCAGATCGTCGTATCCGAGGGATCCAAATTCCGGGCATCCGACATGAAGGCCACGAGTCTGCCGTCTGCGGAAATGGAGGGGTCGAAAGAAAATCCATTGGCTTGAACCCCGGCCGAGTTCTTGCTGACGAGTGAGAACGTGCCAGACTCCATGTCTCGGAGGAACACATCGTCGGCTCCATTTCCGTCCGTACTGACGAGGTTGGAGGCCGCCGAGGCAAAGACCACGTATCGCCCGCTGAGGTCCATCGCAGCCTGACCCGAGGATCCATTCCCGAGTGCGGGGGCCAAATCACGGCTGATCCGAGCCGTCGTTCCCGCCACCGAGTCGCGGACAAAGATGTCCTGATTCCCGTTGAAGTCCCCGGACTCCAGGTTGTTGGCCTCGGATTCAAACACAACGTACCGGCCATTGGCTGAAATGGACGTGACGAAAGATCCGCCAAGGGCCTCGACCTCCGAACTTGAGACGCTGACCCGGGTAGTCACCCGGTCGGTTCGATCGCGGACGAACGTGTCCCAAGTTCCATTCGTGTCTCCAGCCACGAGATTGGTGGCCTGGGATTCAAAGCTCACATAGCGCCCGTCCGAGGAGAGAGAGGGCCGGGCCGAGAAGCCATCGCCCTGCAAATCGTTGGAATCCACGCTGACCCGGGTCGTGGTGGTCAGAACCAGGTCCCGCACAAAGATGTCTTCAACCCCGTTGGTATCGTCCGTAGCCAAATTGCTGGCGATCGAGTCGAACGCCACGAACCGCCCATCAGCAGAGATGGCCGGCCTTTCGGACTGACCGTTCGCGGGGATTTCATTAGAATCGAGTGCCACCCGGATCGTGGTGCCGGTTGAGAGGTCTCGAAGATAAATCTCAGTGATCCCACTCGTCCCGCCCGCCACCAGGTTCGTCGCTTGGGATTCGAATACCACGTATCGACCATTGCCAGAGATCTCAGGGTTGAGCGAAGAACCATCCGACTGGACATTCGCGACCCCCACGCTCGCGCGGCTGGTTTGGCTCGTTCCGAGATCTCGGACAAAGATATCGGACAAACCGTTGGTATCGGACCCCACTAGGTTGCTCGCAGAAGACTGAAACGTAACGCGAGTGCCATCTGCAGAGATCGAGGGAGTCCGGGAGGCACCGTTCCCCTGTCCTCCGGACGAGTCTACGCTGACCCGAGTCGTCGTTCCCGAAACGAGATCCCTCACAAAGATGTCTGCTGATCCGTTGGTATCGCCCGAAACGAGGTTCTTGGCACCGGATTCAAAGACCACGTACCGCCCGTCGGACGAGATTGCAGGATTGCTGGACTCGCCGTCGCCCTGCGCTCCCGAAGTGCTGACACTGACTCGAGTTGTCGAACCCGTTCCAAGGTCCGTGAGAAAGATGTCCTTCAGACCATTGGTATCCCCAACGATGAAGTCCGGGGAATCCGACTCGAACACCACATACCGACCATCTGCACTGACGGCCGGGAATTGAGAATCGCCAATCGGTCCTGAGCCAGGAAGCCCAACGGAGACCGGAACGGTCTCACCAGGGGCCGCTAGAGACATCACCGCCGCAAGGATCAGCCCAGCAATTAAGGCAGACCTTTTGCTGAAAAGACCCCATCGATCCAAGCACGTTTCAAAGTGAAATCCAACACCACTCATCTCTTCACCGGTTGATTACAACCGACCAAGGCTAGTATACGAGCAGTTTGCCAAAAAACAGAACTGTTTTCTGGGCTGGACAGAGAGTTCCGTTGGGCCTCCGTCGAGTCGAGTTTAGAGAGTCATCAATGGCGGCCCGCCGAAAACAATCTCAAGGTCATTCATCGACATCCCACCGAATACCGGCGGATTGGCGCATGAGGTCGAGGATCCGCATATTCCCCAAGGTGTCTTCCCAACTCATGAACGGGGCTTGCTTGCGCTCCAGCAGCTGAGCGGCGACAATGGACTGGTTGCCCCACAGGTGAGGTGGCTTCCTGTAGCGCATCTCCTCCGGCGCGCGGCCGTTGATCTGCACCACCAACTGCCCGTTGCAGAACCAGGGATCGGTGACGGTGATCGTTCCGTTTTCGCCGTTGATCGTCACCCAGTTTCGGCCGTTGCAGTGCACCGAGGCATTGAACGTGGCCCGGACTCCGTTCTCAAAGTCCATCAGACCCGACCCGTAGCCATCATAGCCCTCGGGGGTGAGTTCGGCCGAATAGACGACGCGCTTCGGCTCTTGTCCGGCGATCAGGCGGATCATCGAGACCGGGTAGCAACCAACGTCCATCAGGGCTCCGCCGCCGAGCGCCGGATCGACTCGGAAGTGCTTTCCAGGTCGCTGGGTCGCGTAGCAGAATTCGCCCGTCACCACCATGATCCGACCAATGACCCCATCGTTGAGCAACTGCCTGAGGAGGATCGTTTGGGGGTGGCACCGGTACATGAAGGCCTCCATGAAGAAGACTCCCGCCTCCTTGACCGCCGCGAGCGCCTCGCGAGCTTGGGCGAGGTTCATGGCAAAGGGCTTTTCGCAGAGGATGTGCTTGCCTGCTCGGGCCGCCTTGATGGTCCACTCGGCGTGGAGGTGGTGGGGGAGCGCGATGTAGACCGCTTCGACTTGGGGATCGGCGATCGCCTCCTCATAGCTTCCATAAGCCTGGCCGGCGTGCTTGGCAACAAATGCCTCGGCGCTATCGGCGTTCCGCGATCCCACTGCGACCAACTTGCCGTGCTGGCACAAGGGGAGCCCCTCGGCAAACTTTTCCGCGATGGACCCGGTCCCCAGGATCGCCCAATTCAAACTCGAAGCCATAGATCTTGATTCTACTACCGCTCGCCGGGGAGCACGATGCCTCGCATAATGACCCGCTGGGTGAGGAGGAAGACCAACAGGGTCGGCGCGGCAGCCACCGTGAGTGCGGCCATGATCACCGCTTTGGGCGCAACCATTTGCAACTGGTAGATCGAGACCATCAGAGTCCACATGTTGCGGTCTTGCACGATCAAGAAGGCGAAGATGAACGCGCCATAGGCTCCCATAAAGGCCAACAAGGCGAGATACCCGAGCACTGGACGGCTGAGGGGCAGGGCGATCTTCCACATCATCGTGATCTCCTTGGCTCCGTCGATCGCGCCGCTCTCATAAAGCTCCTGCGGCAACGAGTCGAAGAAGCCCTTCAGCAGATAGATCATGTAGCCGCTGGCCGCCCCCGGCAGAACCAAGGCCCAAAACGTGTTGAGCAGGCCCAAATCCTTGAGGAGCAAGAAGGACGGGATCATCGCCACTTCGGCTGGGAACGCCATGGTGGCGAGCAGGAAGATGAGGATTTTGCCAGTCGCCTTGATCGGATAGCGGCTGAGCGCATAGGCGGCCAGAGGGTTCACCAACAGTTGAGCCGCGATCACCATCAGACAGAATATCGCCGTATTGAGCACGGCTCGACCGTTGAGAGCCAGGTAGTCAAAGACGTAACGGTAGTTGCGGGTGGCAAATTCGTTCTTCACCGCCTGAGCGTTGGTGGCGACATGCGCTCTCTCGTACGCGTCCACCGGCA
>DDSL01000037.1:0-3256 GCA_002343825.1 Chthonomonas sp. UBA2391 | reverse complement strand
CCTGGGGATTGGCCTCCGGGCCGGTCGGCGGGCGCAGTTGTCCCCACCGCAATTCGATCGAATCCTCCAAGAATTGGGGCGGAACCGCCTTTTGAACGAACTCCTCTACCAGCGGATGGCTCCCGGGCCATCGGAGGTCCTCGTAGCGCTTGATGCCCACCCGCAGCTCGGCCGGCACCGACTCCAGCCGCCCTTCGCTCCGAGACCGCAGGAACTCTTGCCACATTGCCTCGATCCGGACAGGGACGCGAAACTCGGCCGGAAGCGTGGCCTTGAATTCTTGGTACTCGCGGTACTTCCGATCGCCCGGCGAGCGCCAGTTCTTTCGGGCGAGAAGTTCCGAAGGCGGCACCACCGTAGTGAAGGCCACATTCTCTTCCAGATAAGCCCGGTTAACGTCCTGAACAGTCTTGTAGCGTTCCTTGAGCCACGCCTGGTACCGCAGAGTCAACTTGCTGGTGACCTGACCGCTGGCCTGGCGGAACCCCGCTTCCCAAAGTCCGACCGGTGCTTCGGCGAGGAGTTTCTCGTAGGCTTTGACATCTTCCTCGCTGGCCTTGGCCCCGATCCGGGTCGACTGGATGCGGCTCAAGTCGCTGGAGTACTTGTCATCGAGGTACTTGCCGAGCAGGTGGGGCTGGGGCTTGGTCCAATCCGTTTCGGTCAGTCCGTAATCCCGGAAGAAGCCCGGCACGAGCTTATTCAGGTTTTGATCGGTCGGCCCCGTCACGCTGCTGGAGACCATCAACAGGAACGGATACAGCGTCGTGACTGCCCCCAAGATCAGAAGACCATAAACAACGCCCATGGCGAACCGCGCCCGCCACCGTTTGCGCCCGACTCTTCCGACCAGCGACATGGCGTGATTCTAGCCCAGATTCGGACATACTCCGGGCATGCCCCTCTCCCGACGCGAATTTTTGACCGCTGCCGGGGCCGTCGCGCTGACCGGATTGCCCCGGTTTCAGCCCGAACCCGACGTCCTAGTGATCGGGGCCGGGATGGCTGGCCTGATTGCCGCCCGGGAGCTCCAGCAAGCCGGCGTCTCGGTGAGGATCTTGGAGGCCCGAGACCGGATCGGGGGGCGAATCCACACCTCTACAAAGTTCCGTGGAGTCTCGATCGACCTCGGGGCGGCTTGGATCCACGGGATCGAGGGCAACCCACTGGCGACTCTCGCCAAGCAGTCGGGGGTCAAGTTCGTTCCCACCGACTTCGACTCAGCGCGCTGGGTTGAGGCGGATTCCCGCGAGGTTCCGGCCAAGCTGCTCGCCCAAGTGCAGGAGGCCGCCGAAAGAGTGATGAAGTTTGTGGCCAATGAGCAAGAACAGCTGGAAAAAGACGTCCCGCTGTCCCAACTCATCGAGCGAGCCACGGCCGCAATCAAGCCTTCGGCCGAGGTTCAGGCCTGGCTCCCGACCTTTGTCGCCAACGAGATCGAAGGCGAATACGCCGCGAGCCCGCGCGAGCTCTCGGGGATGTGGTTTGATGCCGCCGAAGCCTTTGGTGGCGACGAGGTGATCCTGCCCCAAGGGTACGGTCGCCTCACCCAGATTCTCGCCCAGGGACTCGACATCAGCCTCCGAACTCCCGTCCGCGAGATCCGGATGGAGGGAGACGGAGTCACCGTCGTCACCGCGAACGGACCCCTGCGAGCGAAGCGGGTTCTGGTCACGCTGCCTCTCGGGGTACTCAAGTCGGGCCGGGTCAAGATCGAGCCGTGGCCCGAGCCTCACCGTCAGTCGGTCGCTCGGCTCGGGATGGGCGTGCTCAACAAGGTGGTGGTCGAGGTTGTGGACGTCCCGCTGCCAGAAGAAACCTTCCTTGTTCGCCCTGTCGGCGATGGGCGTGCGCCCACTTATTGGCTAAATCTCCAGCCCCTGCTGAAGCGCAACATCCTCGTCGGGTTAATCGGCGGCGAGGCGGCGCGAAAGCTCGAGTTGGAGACCGATGAAGGCATTCTCCGATTGGCCGAGCGGGGACTCTTCGAACTCTTGGGCGATGTCCCCGGGATCGAATCTGCCGAGGTCACCCGGTGGGGCGCGGATCCTTGGGCGATGGGGGCCTACTCCTTCTTTGCTGTCGGATCCTCCCCCGAGGACTGCCGGAACCTGGCCGCGCCAATCGAAGACCGGATCTTCTTTGCCGGAGAGGCCACTCACGCCGAGCACCCCAGCACCGTCCACGGGGCCATGATGTCGGGCCAGCGTGAAGCGGCTCGACTGCTCAAGTCCCTCGATTAGGGTTCCTCAGCGGTGGACTCGGGGCCTCCCTCCAATCAAAAACTTGTCAAACTATGCGGTGATGCTCCCGCTCGATTTGCAGCCCCCCTACGTGGTGTTGGCCGGAAGGCCCGATCCGGCGGCAGACCAGCGGTGGACTCAGGTCATCTTGCCTCCTTGGCCGGAGGAGCCGGCCCTTCCAGGACGGACAGGATCCATGGTTGGGGAGGTCTGGGTGATCCCACCGGTTGAGGCCTTGCACGCGGGGGGCCTGAGGGGGTTGGTGCAGATCGTCGACCGTCTGCTGGGTCCTGGCGGTTGCCCGTGGGACCAAGAGCAGACTCACCAATCGCTCAAGAAGTACCTTTTGGAAGAGTGTTATGAGACGCTCGACGCGATCGACTCCAGCAACTTGGAAGCCCTCCACGAAGAACTCGGCGACCTCTTGCTGCAGCCCCTGATGCACACCCAGATCCGGGAGCGGGACGGGGATTGGGGGATTGACTCGGTCGCCGAGGCCGAGGCCGAAAAGCTAATCCGCCGCCATCCCCACGTCTTTGGCGAGCTCAGCGTGGCCGACAGCGCCGAGGTCTTGCGCAACTGGGACCGGATCAAGAAGCAGGAAAAGGGAAAAGAACACAGCGTCCTGGCCGGGGTTCCGAGAGCAATGGCGGCCCTTTTGCGCAGCCAAGAAGTGAGCAAGCGGGCCGCGCGAGTCGGCTTTGAATGGCCCGACCTCGAAGGGGTCTATGAAAAACTCGCCGAGGAGGTCGCCGAGCTACGCGCGGCCCATGACCCCGAGGAGCAAGCCAAGGAGATTGGTGACCTTCTTTTCACCGTGGTGAACCTGGCGCGGTGGATGAAGGTGGATGCCGAAGAGGCCCTGCGGCAAATGGTCGACCGGTTTACGGCCCGGTTTCAATGGGTGGAGGCCCACGCCAAAGGCGCTCTGGGCGAACTGACTCCGACGGAATGGGAAGAACTTTGGCAGAAGGCCAAGCGGGCGGTCGGCTAGATCCCCGGAGAAAGAGGGG